>CALJLC010000302.1 GCA_937982605.1 uncultured Gemmatimonadales bacterium
GAGATCCTCTCGATCGACATAGCCGACGTCGACGTCGGCAAGAACATCGGCGCCGAGCTCCAGACGGATCAGGCCGAGGCCGACAAGCGGGTGGCGCAGGCACGCGCCGAGGAACGCCGGGCGATGGCCGTCGCGCAGGAGCAGGAGATGAAGGCGCTGGTCGGCCAGATGAAGGCCGAGGTGGTCAAGGCCGAGGCGCAGGTCCCGCTCGCGCTCGCCGAGGTGTTTCGCTCCGGCACGGGCGAAACGCGAGCTCCGGCCCCGACGCAGGACCTGCCGCCTCCCTCGAGGACTAGGGGGCCACCCGTGGAAGAGCTGATCTTCTTCGCGGTGATCATCTTCTTCTCGATCATCGAGTCGATCGCGCGCAGCCGGAAGCAGAAGCGGAGACGGGCCGAGGAGAGCGGGGAGCTCCCCGAGCTGCCGGATCTCGAGCGGCCGCGCCGGATGCCGGAGCGGCCCCCACCGCGCCAGGAGATCCCGACGTACGACGCGGAGCCGTCGTACGACGACGATGTCGAGGGGGACACGGGCGCACGACCGCAACCGACGACGGCCTCGGGGCCGCCGTCGTCGGACGTGCTCCTCCCCGGCGACCTCCTGGCCGAGCTCGAGCGGCTGGCCGGAAAGAAGCAGGAGGAGAAGCGGGCACGCACGCTCGAGCTGCCCAGCGAGTCGCCCCCGATTCCGATGCCGGTCCCCGCCCGGCGCCCCCCCCCGCCGAGGCGTGCGCCCCTGCCGAGCCAGGCGGCGAAGCAGGCGCCCGCGGAGCACGCGATCCACCGGTCGCACGCCGGCTACGGGACGGATCCCTCCAGCCGCCCGCGGTCACCGCACGACACCCTCGACCCGCTCGCCGAGCGGCTCGGCGCCGAAGCCGAGGCGGTCCGCCGACAGCTCCGCAGCCGGAGCGCCTCCGAGCTGCGCCAGGCGATCGTCCTGCGGGAGGTGCTCGGGCCGCCCCTGGGCCTCCGGGAGTAGCTCCCCGGGTCGGCTACATCTGGCCCGAGGCCATCTTCCTGAGCACCGTCTGCAGGATGCCGCCGTTGCGGTAGTACTCGACGTCCACGTCGGAGTCGAGCCGAGCCTTGGCCCGGAACTCGGTGACGGTGCCGTCCTCCGCGGTCGCCTTCACGTCGATGATGCACCCCGGCTCCAACCCGTCCGCGATCCCGGTCAGGTCGAACGTCTCCCGTCCGTCCAGCCCGAGCGACGTCGGCGTCTGGCCGTCGACGAACTCGAGCGGCAGCACGCCCATCCCGACGAGGTTGCTCCGGTGGATCCGCTCGAAGCTCTCGGCGATGACCGCCTTAACGCCGAGCAGGATCGTCCCCTTCGCGGCCCAGTCGCGGGAGCTTCCGGTGCCGTACTCCTTCCCCGCCAGGATCACGAGCGGCGTGCCGTCGGCCTGGTAGCGCATGGAGGCGTCGTAGATCGGCATCTCCTCGCCCGAGGGGAAGTGGACCGTGTGCCCGCCCTCGCGGCCGTCCAGGAGGAGGTTCTTGATGCGCACGTTGCCGAAGGTGCCGCGCATCATGACCTCGTGGTTCCCGCGCCGCGACCCGAAGGTGTTGAAGTCCTTCACGGCCACGCCGTGCTCCCGGAGGTAGAGTCCGGCCGGCTCGTTCTTCGGGATGGCGCCGGCCGGCGAGATGTGGTCGGTCGTGACCGACTGGCCGAGCAGCGCGAGCACCCGCGCGCCGGAGACGTCCTGCGGCTCGGGCACGTCGAGGCCCATCCCCTCGAAGAAGGGGGGGAGCCGCACGTACGTCGAGTCGTCCGCCCACTCGTAGAGTGAGCTCTCCTCCGGAAGCGGCAGCGCCTGCCAGTTCTCGTCTCCGGTGCTCACGGTCGCGTAGCGCTTCGTGAACATCTCGGGCTCGAGCGCGCCGGCTACGGTGTCGCGAACCTCCTGCGGCGAGGGCCAGATATCGGCGAGGAAGACCGGCTTGCCGTCCTTGCCGTGCCCGATCGGCTCGTTGTAGAGGTCGATGTCGACCCGGCCCGCGAGCGCGTACGCCACCACGAGCACCGGAGAGGCGAGGTAGTTGGCGCGGACGAGCGGGTGGATGCGCGCTTCGAAGTTCCGGTTGCCCGAGAGCACGGAGGCGACGACGAGGCCGTTCTCGTCGACGGCCCTGTGGATGTTCTCGGGCAGCGGGCCCGAATTCCCGATGCACGTCGTGCAGCCGTAGCCGACGACGTGGAAGCGGAGCTCTTCCAGGTAGGGCAGCAGGCCCGACTGCGTGAGGTAGTCCGTGACGACCTGGCTCCCGGGCGCCATCGCCGTCTTGACCCACGGCTTCACCATGAGGCCCTTCTCGACGGCCTTCTTGGCCAGGAGGCCGGCGCCCACCATCACGGAAGGGTTCGACGTGTTGGTGCAGCTCGTGATCGACGCGATCACGATCGACCCGTCGGTGATCTCGACCTCCGCGCCGTCGCAGTCGACCGTGACGCAGCGGGCGTCCGCCGAGGCGGCCACCTGCGTCGGGGCCGCGCCCCCCTCGCCGCTCCAGCTCTCGCCGGTACGGGGCTCGGTGGGCGGCAGCTCGAAGCCCGACGGCACGAGCTTGGGAAGGTCCTTCTCGAACTGCTTCCGCATGTCCGCCATGCGGATGCGGTCCTGCGGCCGCTTCGGCCCGGCCAGGCTCGGCTCGACGGTCGAGAGATCGAGCTCGAGGGTCGACGTGAACTCCGGGTCCGGCGTGTCGTCGGTGCGGAAGAGGCCGAGCTCCTTCGAGACGGTCTCGACGCGCTGCACCATCGCCTCGTCACGCCCGGTTCCCCGGAGGTAGTCGAGCGTGGCGTCGTCGACCGGGAAGAAGCCGATCGTCGCCCCGTACTCGGGCGACATGTTGGCGAGCGTCGCCTTGTCGGGGAGCGTGAGGTGCGACAGGCCGGCGCCGTAGTACTCGACGAAGCGCCCGACGACTCCGTGCTTTCGCAGCATCTCGGTGACCCGCAGCACGAGGTCGGTGGCCGTGGCGCCTTCCGGGAGGGCACCCGTCAGCTTCATGCCGACCACCTCGGGCAGGAGCATGTAGTACGGCTGGCCGAGCACGACCGCCTCGGCCTCGATGCCGCCCACGCCCCAGCCGACGACGCCGAGCCCGTTGACCATCGTGGTGTGGGAGTCGGTGCCGACGAGGGTGTCGGGATAGGCCAGGAACGTGCCGTCGTGCTCCCGGCGGTGGATCACCGAGGCCAGGTACTCGAGGTTGACCTGGTGCACGATCCCCGTGCCGGGTGGAACGACGGAGAAGTTGTCGAAGGCCTCCTGGGCCCAGCGGAGGAGGGCGTAGCGCTCCCGGTTCCGCTCGAACTCCTTCTCGACGTTGAGGCGGAAGGCGTCCGCGGTGCCGAAGTAGTCGACCTGCACCGAGTGGTCGATGACGAGGTCCGCGGGGACGACCGGGTTGATGCGGGCGGGGTCGCCGCCCATCGCCTTGAGCCCGTCCCGCATGGCCGCGAGGTCGACGACCGCGGGGACGCCGGTGAAGTCCTGCAGGACGACGCGGGTCGGCATGAAGGGCACGTCGGCGCCGGCGTTCGTCGGGCTCCACTCGGTGATCGCACGGACGTGGTCCTCGGTCACGTAGACCCCGCCCGCGTGGCGCAGCGCGTTCTCCAGGAGGATCCGGATCGAGAAGGGGAGTCGGTCGAGCGAGTCGATGACACCCTCTTCCTCCAGCCGCGCGAGCCGGTAGAAGGAGGTCGAGCCTTCGGGGAGGTCGACGGTCTTGAGGGCTCCGAAGGGATCGCGCTGGAGGTCGGCCACGTCAGCTCCGCGGTAGGGACGTTCGAGCAGGGAGATCGCCGGTCCACGGCGCCTCACCGGAGCTGCCGGCGCGGGCCGCGACCGAGCTTCTCAAGATGATCGAAGATCGGGCCCGTGTCAGGGGGCGCGGGGGGCCTCCGGGCGCGCTGCCCGTCAGCCCTCGATGCACTCGCGCTGGAAGGTGCGTCGCATGCGGTCCTCGTCGCCGACGACGTCGTAGAAGTCGGCGACGTACTCCAGCGACTCCCGGGCGATCTCGGGGTCGAGGCCCTCCTGTTCCCGGAAGAGCGCCTCGATCTCAGGCCGACGGTCGACGAACCGGGTGGCCACCATCGGCCAGAGCGGGGCCGACCGGCAGAGGCCCCGGAAGAGCCGCTGACGGACGTTGCGGAGCCCGAGCTCCTCGAGGTTGCCCCGGAAGAGCCGGTTCGCGTAGCGCGTGTTCACCAGCCCGGAGACGTCGAAGTCGTAGGGAAGCGCGAACACCGGGCCGACCGGCGCGCCGATCGGCTTCACGTTATGGCAGCACTCGTCGCTGCCCCGATCGGCCTTGAAGGCGGACCAGTCGGTGTTCCCGATCAGATACTGGAAGAGCTCGACGACCGCCACGCTCGCGGGGTCGACGGCGTCCGGCGGCACCACCGGGGTCACGAGGTACCGCCAGCCGGTCCGCTCCGCCACGGTCTCTTCGTGCTCGATGACGAAGCCGTAGCGCGTGATCGGCTCCCGCGCCCCGTCGCTGTCTTCGTACGAGATCCGCGCGAGCCGCACGCGGAAGCTGTAGTCGGTGAGGACGTTGAGCACCCGGTAGGCGAGGTACTCGAGCAGGACGTACTGCTCGTGCTCCGGACGGTCGTCCTGGCAGTGGGTGACGAGCTTGATCCGGTTCTGACCCTCGAAGAGGGTGCCCTCGACCCGGCTCCGCGGGAAGTCGAGCCGCAGCGGAGGGAAGCGGCAGATCCCGGTGTCGAGCCGGGAGCGCCCCCGCGTCCGGATGTCGACTTCGACCTCGTGCGTCCCGTCGGGCTCGACCACGGTGATGACACCCGGATACTCCTCCGCGTCATCGCCGCGATGCTCGAAGATCTGGCCCAGTGGAGCGCGGATCGTCCAGGTGGCGATCTCGTGGGACTCGAAGAGCGGTGCGCTCTGGGCGGCGCCGGTCGCGGGCACCGCCAGCGTCGCGGCGGCGAGCACGGCCGCGGGGGCGATCCTTCTGGCGTCCATGGGGCCTCCGGGGGCAGCGCGGCCCTCGGCACCGGATCCGACCACGCCCGGAGCGAGAGCCGATACGGCGTACAATCTATCCGCCGCGCGTGTCGGGGGCAGGGGCGCGTAGGGCGCGGCGCCGGGCGTGCGCCAGCGGCCGGATCCCCTATCTTCGCCCCGCGCCCCGACGGCGGCGCCAACCGATGACCCGGACGGAGGTTCGCATGACGGTGGTGAGGCGGAGGTGGATCGCGGGGATGCTCGCGGGGCTGGGACTCGGCGCGGCTCCGGCCGACGCCCAGGAGCCGAGGCAGGCACCACCCGAGGACGGCCCGCGTTCGTACTCGGAGGTGGTCACCGCCGAAGCCGTCACCGACGAGGGGCTCTTCGATGTCCACCGCGTCGGCTCGACGTGGCTCTTCGAGATCCCCGACTCGCTGCTCGGCCGGGACATGCTCCTCGTGTCGCGCATCGGGAAGGTCCCGGTGGGCTTCCCGGGCTTTCAGCCGGCCGGCGTGAAGACCGGGGAGCAGGTGCTCCGCTGGGAGCGCCTCGACGACCGCATGCTCCTCCGTGCGATCTCGTACGCCAACGTCGCCGACGACTCGCTCGCGATCTCGATCTCCGTCGAGGCCAACAATTTCGCTCCGATCCTCGCCGCGTTCGACGTCGAGGCGGAAGGGGAGGGCACGTCCGTCGTCGACGTGACGGACTTCTACCTCTCGGACACTCCCGCGCTCACGGGCCTTCGCCAGGACCAGCGCAGCGAGTACGGCGTCCGGGGCCTCGACGGGGATCGGAGCTTCATCAACTACGCCCGGAGCTTCCCGCTCAACGTCGACGTGCGCCACACCATGACGTACAACGCGTCCGAGCCGCCGGCGCACGCCCGGGCCGGGAGGCTGTGGATGGAGATGCACCAGCCGATGGTGCTGCTGCCCGCCGAGCCGCTCCGACCCCGCTACGCCGACAGCCGGGTGGGCTGGTTCTCGATCGAGCGGGTCAACTTCGGCCTCGACGAGCAGAAGGCCGCCACGGAGACCTTCATCCGCCGCTGGCGCCTGGAGCCGAGCGACCCCGCGGCGTACGCGCGGGGCGAGCTCGTCGACCCCGTTCAGCCGATCGTCTACTACATCGACCCGGGGACGCCGGAGAAGTGGGCGCCCTACGTCCGACAGGGGGTCGAGGACTGGCAGGCGGCCTTCGAGACCGCCGGATTCTCCAACGCGATCGTGGCGCGGGACGCGCCCACGCCCGAGGAGGACCCGGAGTGGAGCGCCCAGGACGTCCGCTATTCCGTCGTGCGCTGGGCGGCCAACACCACGCGCAACGCCCAGGGGCCCAGCGTCTCGGACCCGAGGACGGGCGAGATCATCGAGAGCGACATCGTGTGGTACCACAACCACATGCGCTCGTACCGCAACCGGCTCATGATCGAGACCGGTGCGGCGAACCCGCTCGCCCGGTCGCTGGACATCCCCGAGGACCTCATGGGCGAGACGATGAGACAGGTCATCGCCCACGAGGTGGGCCAC
>CALJLC010000303.1 GCA_937982605.1 uncultured Gemmatimonadales bacterium
AGGCTCTGCTCGGCACAGCGATCCTGACGGTAACCACTGACCTCCAGAGGCCGCCCGCCGTGACCGAACCCAGGAACCCGCTCTTCGAGCAGTCGGTGCGCGAGAGCTTCGGATCGCAGGCGTTGATGACCACCCTCGGCGCTCGGCTCATACGCGTCGCCCCCGGCGAAGTCGATATCGAAGTCCCGTTTCGGGCCGACCTCACGCAGCAACATGGATTTCTGCACGCCGGCGTCGTGAGCTCAGCCATGGACAGCGCGTGCGGCTATGCGGCCCTGAGCATGATGCCAGAGGGTGTGGGCGTCCTGACCGTGGAGTTCAAGACGAACTTGACGGCTCCTGCCCGCGGGGAGCGCCTGATCGCTCGCGGACGGGTGATCCGGGCAGGCCGCACGATCACGGTCTGTCAGGCCGATGCGGTCATGATCTCGGACGAAGGGGAAACCCTCGTGGCGACGATGTTGGCCACGATCATGACCGTTCGGGATCGACCGGGCGTCGTCGGCTGAGGCCCGCCACTTCCGAACGTGCCCTGGGACCGCGAGACCCCTCTGATCGGATGAACGCCATGGGAGAACGGCTCGGAAGTCACCACGCGCTGTAGACGCGGAGATCACTCGACCTTCGGAGCGCTAGGCGTCGCTCCGGGCCCGTTCGCTCATCAGGCACAGGGGATGACCGTCCGGGTCGCGAAGGCCGGCCATCCAGAGCTCGATGCGGTTGTCTCGATGGACCAGGTGAGGGGGTTCGTGAATCGCGACGCCCGTCGACGCGATCGTGTCGACCGCCGCATCGAGGTCCGCGACCGAGTAGTAGAGCAGCGGGCTCGAGCGGAACTCCGGGGTCTCGGGCTTTCCCAGATAGAGCCGGACGCCGCCGCAATCGAAGAAGGCCATCGATTGCTCGGGCACCTCGAAGAGCAGGCGGAGACCGAGGACATCGCGGTAGAAGCGGACGGAGCGCTCGAGGTCGTCCACGCTGATGTGGACCTGTCCGATGCGATCGATCTGCGCGGAGTGAGTCATGGTGAGCCTCCGGGCATGCCGTTGTGGGACCGACGACGGTCGGGTAGCATTGTGTAACACATGCAATGTTTAACGTGCTGACATAAATGGCAATCCCACCACTCCCCGAAGGAGTACGACCGGGGCTGCGCAGCAAGGTCGCGAACGAACTGCACTCGGTGGCGATCCATCTGCTGCGTCGCGCCCGACTCGTCGACCGGGAGTCCGGACTGACGCCCGAGCGCCTCTCGTTGCTCTCGGTGCTCTGCTACGTCGGCCCGCTCACCATCGGCGAGCTGGCCGATGCCGAGCTCGTGTCCAGTCCGGCGATCTCTCGAACGGTCGGCGCTCTGGAACGGGACGGGCTGGTTCGGCGCGAGCGGCGCACTTCGGACCGGCGGGTCGTCGCAGTGCACGCGACCGAAGCGGGTAGGAGCCTGATGGAGAAGGCACGCAGAAGGCGCATCGAGACGGTCGCGACCCATCTTGGACAGCTCACGAGCCAGGAGCTCCGATCGTTGGACGACGCCGCGGTCCTTCTCGATGAGCATCTGAGCAGAGGCATCGGCGAGTGACGACGCCTTGGAGCGCATCCGCGTGGACGCCGTGGGGTCTCTCGGGGCTGATCGCGTGGATCTGTCCGGCCTCGCTGGCGCATCTTGCGAAGGGCGCGTTGGCATGAAGCTGATCTTCCTCCACGGGCCGCCCGCGTCGGGCAAGTACACCATCGCGCGGGTCCTGCATGCGTCCCACGGGGTGCTCAACTTCCACAACCACCTCACGATCGACGTCGCGAAGGCGCTCTTCGACTTCGGTTCGGAGCCGTTCTGGGACCTGACCCATCGATTGCGAAGGACCGCGCTGGCCGCGAGAGCCGAGGAAGGCGGAGCGGACGTCGTGTTCACGAACTGCTATTCCTCGCCGCACGACGACGCCACGGTGGCGGCCCTGGAAGACGAGGTGACGTCCCGGGGCGGCCGTTTCGTTCCGGTGTTTCTCGAGTGCAGCGTCGAGGAGCTGAGGCGACGAGTGACGGCGCCCGAACGAGCCGAAATGCGCAAGCTCCACAGCGTGGAGGGGCTCGAGGAATTCATGGATGCGTGGAACATCGTGGCGCTCGACCGACCGGACACGATCGTCGTGAGCACGGAGGGTCGGAGCGCCGAGAAGTGCGCCGACGAGATCGCGCAGCGGGTGCTCCGATGACCTTCCGGAGCCCCTCATGAGCCTCCACCTCGCCGTGTTCGACATGATCGGCACCACGGTCGCAGCAGGCCCGGAAGTGTCCGAGGCCTTCTTCGACGCGTTCGCGGGAAAGGCGATCGCGCTCTCACCATCGGACGTGGACGGCGTGCGCGGTCGCTCGAAACGGGAGGCCGTCGAGGCGCTGGTGCACGCGCACCGACCGGACGAGGCGAACCGGGAACGGCTCGCGGAGGAGATCTACGCCGCCTTTCGCTCCACCCTCCGCGCGCGCTACGAAACCGGCTCCCGCGCCGTGCCCGGGGCGCGCTCGACACTGGAAGAGCTCCAGGCCCGCGGCACGCGGATCATCCTCACCACGGGACTCGATCGGGAGACCGCGACCGCGATCGTCCGCGGGCTGGGCTGGGAGTCGCTCCGGATCGACGGCGTGCTCACGGGAGACGACGTCGCGCGAGGTCGGCCCGCACCCGACCTCATTCATGCCTCGATGGCTCGGGTCGGAGAAGCCGATCCGTCGGCCGTCCTCGCCGCCGGCGACAAGGTCTCGGACCTCCGGGCAGCCGCCAGCGCGAAGGCGGGCTGGAGCGTGGGGGTCGCCAGCGGGGCGCACTCCCGAGCTCAGCTCGAGCAGGAGCCCCACTCGATCATCCTCGGGAGCGTCGCCGACCTGCCCGGATGGTTGAGCGAGCAGGGTGTGTTCGGCTGAGGGCACGAGGCGACCTTCGCCCGTATCTCATGAACCCCACCCAACCCCCACTCCGCCCTGAGGAAGCACCCCATGGACGCTCCCCGATCCGACTTCCGTCGTGTCTGCGAAGCCCTCATCCACGCGACGCAGTATCTCGGCGACAAGCAGGGCAGCGAGGAGTACACCGAGGAGGACGACGTGCGCATTCTGGAGCACGTCGCGTTCATCCTGACCGAGGCCTCGGTCGCCGAGCGGGAGCTCCTGCAGCAGGTCGCCGCGGACCTCCAGCTCGACGAGTGGGCCGCCAACATCGGTATCGCCTAGGCGGGTGGGAAGCATGCAACGAGCGATGATGAGCGCCTCGGCACTCCTGTGCGGCGCCTGGCTGGCCGTGGCCCCGGAAGCGACGGCTCAGGATCCACGGACCGCGGCGGGGGTGGCGGCCGCTTCCGCGGCTTTCGATCGCGCGTTCAACAGCGGCGACATGGTGACGCTCGAAACGCTGCTGACCGAGCAGACGGTGATGGTGGTGCACGGCGCACACCTGATCGGACGCGCCGAGGTCGTGCAGGCCAACAGGGAGCTCCGAGAAGAGCGTCCCGGCGTGTCGATGGAGTCGCGACCCGAGTCGATTCAGCTGGGGCCCGTCGGTTGGAGTGTCGCTTCCGAGCGAGGCCAGTGGATCGAGCGCTGGACGCAGGACGGAGAGCCCGTCGAGCTCCGCGGGACCTACCACGCCGTATGGAGGTTCCGCGAGGGGCTCTGGGCGAGGGAGGCCCTGGTGCTGACCCCCGTGTCCTGCCAGGGCCCCTACTGCAGCGGGTAGCCGGTCCAGGGCCGATCACCCGGGGGCGCCTCGGCGTCCGGGATCTCCGCCGGGGCGGCGTGTGTACCAGCCGCTCGGCTGTCGGGTCTACCTCCCTAAAGTGAGCAGCAGGCCGTGAACACGGGTCGCGCGGTCGTTGTCGGGTTGGCGCTGCTCGGCTTCCTCGGATGCGGCGATTCGCCCGGCCCGGTCGCTTCGCCCCTGGTCATCCAGATCCTCGACACCAAGACCGAGCCGCCGGCGAAGGTCTCGGTCACCTTCCAGGTCACGACCGAGGAGGGCGAGCCGGTTCCCGACCTCCCGGTCGATGCCTTCGAAATCCTGGACAACGGTCAGTCCGACTCGGGCTTCGAGTCCTCGAAGGCCTTCCAGCCCAAGCCCGGCCGCTTCCAGACCAGCGTGGTGCTCCTCCTCGACATGAGCGGCAGCATCACCGGTTCGGACGCGCTGCCTCTGCTCCGCACGGCAGCCGGCGCCTTCGTCGACAAGGCGCTCGAGGCCCAGGGGGTCGCGGTCGGCATCTGGTGGTTCGACGGCAGCACCGACCTCGTCCAGCTCGTGGATTTCACCGATGACGCCGAAGCCCTCAGGACGGCGCTCGAGGGCCTCACCGCCGACCTCACCCGCGACAACTCGACCAACCTGAACGGGGCCGTGCAGCTCGGCATCGAGGTCGTCGAGCAGCGGCTGCAGGACGGCTCGCAGGGCGGGCTGATCCAGGCGGGAGCGCTGGTGATCTTCACCGACGGCACCGATCAGGCGAACCGGGTGCCGCCCGCGGCCGCCCTCTCCGCGGTGGAGGCCAGCACGATCGCCATCTACTCGATCGGGCTCCGGGGCGAAATCGACGAGTCCTTCCTCTCCCGGATCGGCCGATCCGGTTCGGCCTTCGCCGATGACGCCGCGTCGCTGCTGGAGGAGTTCACGGGCGTCGGCGACGACATCGAAGCCCTGGCGAACAGCTTCTACGTGCTCGCCTACTGCTCCCCGCGCCGCGCCGGCATCTCCAACGAGCTGATGATCAGGGTCGTCCTGACCGACCGCCGTGGCGAGGCCACCACCGTCTACCCGGCGGTCAACTTCACCGGCGGCTGCACGATCTAGCCGGCCGCGAGCCCGAGCTGCTCGTACATCGTCCCGAGGTCGAGCAGCTCCCACTCCGCGACGACTCGCCCGGCGTCCACGCGGCTGTGGATGGTCCCGTGCACCGACACCTTCCGTCCCGTGGCCGGGACGCCCATCAGCTCCCCGAGATGGGTGCCGCGGAAGGTGAACGCCGTCGCCACCCTGTGGCCGTTGCCGAACATGTCGTCGATGACGAGCTCCAGGTCGGGGAAGCCCCGATGGTACGACGTCAGGAGACCCCGCAGCCCCTCGACGCCCCGCAGCTCCTCGCCGGGCGTGCGGTAGACGTACTCGAACAGGCGACGTACGAGAGTCTGGGCGCGATCGGACATCGCGGGCCTCCTCGGTGATGGTCGGTCAAAGGATGATCAGCAGCGTCGTCATCAGCAGGGCCGCGAAGCAGGCCAGCACGGTGCGGATGCGGTTCCAGCGATTCCACCGGGGCTCGAACCCCCGGCGCGCGGAGCTGCGCTCTTCGGGCCGGAGGGAGCCGACGTCGATCCGTTGCAGCCGGTTGTTCAGCGGCACGTTCACGAGGCCGGTCGGGACGAGCACGCCGGCGACGTAGACGGCTCCGGCCCCGAGAAGCAGCAGGCGCTCGAGTCCGGCCAGCACCTGCGTGCCCAGCACGACCGCGGCGAGCAGCGACACGGCGGACCCGACGAAGACGAGCCCGAAGAGGGGATCGCCCCTCTGGATCACGCCGTCCATGTGCTGGAACGCGCGGATGAAGTCGCCGTCCTCCAGCTCGCGGATTCCCGGCATCACGACGACCGCGAAGGCGAAGAGGAAGCCGGCCACGAGCGACACGAGCAGCGTGGCGCTTCCGAGCGCCGCGGCGAGCGCCGTCACGACGCCCACCCCCCGGCCGCGACGACGCCCCGGGCGTAGTCGGCCAGATCCCGGGGCTCGCGTCCGAGGGCGCGCTGAACGCCGTCGGTCAGGTGCGCGTTGCGCCCGTCGAGCACCGTCGAGAAGAGATAGTCGAGCATCCAGACCACGTCGCGCGGGGCCCCGGACTCCCTGGCCGCGTCCAGGAAGGCCTCGTGCGGCACCTCCTCGAATTCGATCGTCCGTCCCGTCGCGTCCGAGAGATCGGCGGCGACGTCGGTGAACGTCATCAGACGCGGGCCGGTCACTTCGTAGACCTCGCCGGCGTGGCCCGGCTCGGAAAGCGCGGCGATGGCGACGTCGGCGATGTCGTCCACGTCGACGAACGGCTCGGGCGTGTCCCCGGCGGGCAGGGTGATCCGGCCGTCGAGCACCATCTCGTTGAAGGCGCCCTCCGAGAAGTTCTGGAAGAACCAGCTCGCGCGGACGATGGTCCACTCGAGGCCGCTCTCCTGCACGATGCGCTCGCACGCCTGGGCCTCGGGCTCGCCCCGACCGGACAAGAGCACCAGCCGGCGAACGCCCCGCTGCCGGGCGCGCTCGACGAAGGCGCGGATCGCGTCCGTGGCGCCCGGCATGGCGAGGTCGGGCGCGTAGGTGATGTAGACCGCCTCCACGTCCTGCAGGCAGGCATCCCATCCCGCCTCGTCTTCCCAGTCGAAGGGTGGCGTCGCGCCGCGTGATCCGATGCGGACGGCAATGCCGCGGGCTTCGAGGCCGGCGGCCACCCGGCGGCCGGTCTTGCCGGTGCCGCCGAGCACGAGAACACGCCCGGCCATGTCGGTCGGTGGCTTGGAGGTCGTCATCGCTTGCTCCTTGGGTTCGAGGAATGCAAGCGAAGCATGCCATGCCCGACGACGGATTTCTTGACGTCCGACGACAACGTGTTGACGCCGCGCGCCAACCCGGGCGCGCACGGCTCAGGCCGCGGGATCCGCCCGGTACGCGCCCGGCGTGCGACCCACCCAGCGCTTGAAGGCGCGGGTCAGCGCGCTCTGCTCGGAGAAGCCGGTCATGAACGCGACTTCGATGAGCGAGAAGTCGGTGTCGCTCAGGAGCCGCTTGGCGAGATCACGCCGCGAGTCGTCGACGAGGGTCTGGAACGAGGTCCCCTGCTCCGCCAGCCGCCGCTGCAGCGTGCGTCCGCTCATGGCGAGGCGGCTCGCAACGTCCGACAGCAGGGGCACACCCTCGCTCAGCGACGCCGCGACCAGCTCGCGCACCCGGCGCTCGAGTCCGACCGCGTCGTCGATCTGGTCGAGCTCAGCCTCCAGATGCGCATCGAAGAAGCCGACGATGCCCGGATCCCCCAGCCGGTTCGGAGTCCGGAGCGTCGCATTCGACACCAGGAGCGCGTCACGGTCCGATCCGAAGTACACGGGACAGCCGAAGTACGCCTCGTGCGCCGCCACGGAGTCGGGCGCGGGGTGCCTCAGGTGCACCGCCTCCGCACGGAAGGGGGCGGACGCGACTTCACGACTGATCGAGGCGATGCTCGCCAGCGTCGCCTCGTTGGAGAGCCGCAGACCGAGGTGCCGCTCCCCCTCGCGCCTCAGGTGCATGAACGCTCCGCCGGCGGTCGGCTCGACCTCGTGCTTCGAGACGCTGGTGAGCACCAGCCCGTACCGCTGCGCCCGGTCGTACGAGCCCCGGAGCGTGGTCGCCGACTTCCACGCGAGGCCGAACGCGCCGTAGTCGTCGCAGCGCATGGCGGCGCCGGCGCGAAGCGGAAGCGTGGTCGGGTCGGCGTCGACCGCTGCCACGCGCTCGAGGAAGTCGTAATACTCCGAGTCCTCGATCATCCGGGCCGGATCCACCGGGCCGCCGCGCTCCAGGCCGAGGGTGCGCAGGAGCGCGTCCTTGTCGGCCGGACCCACGACCTCCTCGACCACCTTCCTGGCGAAGAGGGATGTGACTCGCCCCATGGAAGACGTGCAGGTGGAAGGAACGGAACCGCGCGGCCGGTCGACGACGGTGAACCCCCGGGAGTGGCCCGAAGCGATTCGGCGGAGAGCCGGAGGCGACCTAAGGGTAGAGGGCAGGCTCGCGCGGAGCGACCTGCCCGTGCAGCTCCGCGCGATCCCGACCACCTCGCGCGATCCCGACCCCCCTGGCGATCACGACCGCCCCGGTCACTCGCGCACCGCCACCTCGAAGCCTCCCGGCACGGTCGCGGGATCGGTCACCTGGCTGCTCCCGTCGCCGAGCGCCCCCTCTCCGATGGTGCCCCAGCAATAGGCGTCCCCGGACGTCGTGAGCGCGCAGGCGTGGTCCCAGCCGGTCTCGATCCGGGCCAGCGTCAGCCCGCCCGACACCGGGGACGGCTCTCGCTCGACCCCCGTCGTCCCGTTCCCGAGCGCACCGGTGGTGCCGCGACCCCAGCAGTACCCGACGCCCGAAGTATCGACGCCGCACGAGTAGGGGAGCGGTCCGGCGCGTACGCTGGCGAACGCGATGCCGCCGGCGACCGGCGTCGGCTCGAGGCGGTCTACCGACGTCCCCTCGCCGAGGTTGCCGAAGGGGTTGTCGCCCCAGCAGTAGCCCACGTTCGACGCGGTCCACCCGCACGTGTGCCTCTCCCCCGCCGAGACGCCTTCCATGGCGGTCCCGCCCGAGACCGCGGTGGGCACGGACCGGTCGGTCATCGTCCCGTCGCCGAGCTGCCCGAAGCCGTTCCTCCCCCAGCAGTAGACCGTCCCGTCGTCGGCGACCCCGCACGTGTAGCTGTCGCCGGCGGAGATCTGCGCGAAGGCGATCCCCCCGGCCACCGCGACCGGGGACGAGCGGTGCGTGGTGCTGCCGTCGCCGAGCTGGCCGTAGCTGTTCAGACCCCAGCAGTACGCGGCGCCGTCCGAGACGCGAATCGCGCATGCGTGATGGGCGCCGACCGAGAGGGACGAGAAGGCGAAGGCCGCGTCGACCGCGGTCGGCTCCGCCTTGCCCGCGGTCGTGCCGTCCCCGAGGCGTCCGCCGAGGCCGTCGCCCCAGCAGTACGCGCTGCCGTCGGGTGCGAGCCCGCAGGCGTGGTACTCCCCATGGTCGATCCGGTCGAGGCCGATGGACTCGATCCGCGTCGGTGTGGAGCGCGCCAGCGAGTCCGCGAGCCCGAGCTGGCCGCGGTCGTTCCGCCCCCAGCACCAGGCGGCCGAGGCCGTCGCGGCGCAGCTGGAGCCCCAGCCCGCGCTGAGCGCGGCGAAGCTCTGCCCGCCCGAGACCGCCACCGGCTCGGAACGCAGGGCCGGCGCGGCGCCACCGGCGAAGTCGGACCAACCCCAGCACAGCACCTCACCGGTGTCGGCCACACCGCACGTCGCATCCGCCCCGGGCTCGACGGCGGACCACGACCGCCCCCCCACGACCTCGACCGGGGTCGTCCGGTTCTCCAGCGTCCCGTCCCCGAGGGATCCCCTCCCGTTCTCGCCCCAGCACCACGCCGACCCGTCCGCGATCGCGCACGTCGTGTGCAGTCCGGCCGCGACCCGGCTCACCGGCGGAAGCCCTCCGACCGCGGTGGGCGCCGACGCGTCGACCGTGGACCCGTCGCCGATGGCCCCGGACGGGTTGTCCCCCCAGCAGTAGACGGCGTCGGAGCTCGTCACGCCGCAGACGTGAAACGACCCCGACGCGATCTGCCGGAGCTCGAGCCCCCCGGAGACCTGCACGGGCACCTCGCTCGGCGTGGTCGAGCCGTTGCCGAGCTGGCCCTGCGCATTGTCCCCCCAGCAGTGGACGTCACCGCCGGCGCGCGCGCAGGTCGACGTTCCTCCCGCCGAGATCTCGTCGAAGGCGAGCCCGCCCGCGACCGCGACCGGAGCCGAACGGTCCGCGCTCGTCCCGTCCCCGAGCTGGCCGTAGCCGTTGCCCCCCCAGCACCAGGCGGCGCCGGCATCGTCGAGCGCGCAGGCGTGGAAGTCGCCCGCGCTAATGGAACGGAACGCGTGGCCCCCCTCGACCGGCACGGGCACGGCGCTGTTCGAGCCCGCTCCGTCGCCGAGTCTGCCGTCGGGGTTCTGACCCCAGCAGTACGCCTGGCCGGCGGCAGTGAGCGCGCAGTGGTGCGCCCAGCTCGAGCTCGCGAGCGCCACGAATCGGTGTCCACCGATGACCGGTACCGGCTCTCGCGACGTCTGGAACGATCCGGACCCGAGCTGCCCGTCGCTTCCGCCGCCCCAGCAGTACGCGACGCCGTCGATGTCGAGCAGACACCCGCCGTCGAATCGGGTGCTCACCGACGCGTCGGGCACGGGGGTCCCCACGACGGTGACCGACCCGGAGACCGCGCCGACGATGGCCACGAGCGCCACCTCACCGAGGCCCGTGCCGGTGGCTGTCCCGTCGGCGTCGACCCGCACGATCGCCTCGTCCGACGACGACCACGCGACCGTCGCCCCCTCGACCTCGTGGCCGTTGGCGTCGAGCGCCTCGAAGTCCAGCGCCACCGCCCCGCCCCATGCAACTCGACCCACCCCGGCGATCACCGTCACCGCGGCGGCCTCCTGCTCGACGACCACGGTGACGGAGTCCAGCAGACCCGACCTCTCGGCCACAACCACCGACGCTCCGTTGTCCATCGCGGTCACCAGGCCCGCGTCGTCGACGGTGGCCACGGTCGGGTCGCGCGACGTCCAGACGGCGTCGCCCAGCGCGACCTGGTTCCCGAACGCGTCCACGCCGACGGCGGCGAGGCGCATCGTGTCGTCCAGCGCCACGAGGCTGCCGGGCGGCGGAGCCACGGCCAGCGAAACCAGATCGCCGACGCGGGCCGTGGCCGAGAACGACGCGGTGAGGCCCTGCACCGAGGCGGTCGCGGTCTGTCGACCCGACACCCCGCCGAGCGTCCACTCGGACGTCGCCGTGCCGTCCGCCCCGGTGGCGACCGACGAGGGAGACATCGAGCCCGCGTCGGCCGAGAAGGTCACCGTGACATCGGGGACCGGCGTACCGTCCGCCAGGACGCGGACCCGAACCCGCTGCTCCAGTGGCTGACCGACCGCACCGTCCTGCGCGTCTCCGGCGACGATCTCGATGTCCGAAGGAACGAGCACGTTCGTGCTGTCCCCGCACGCCAGGAGCGCGGAGAGGGTGACGAGGGCGGCGATGGCGCGCGAATTGGACGTGGACGAAGGGCTCACGATCTCGACCTCCCGGTGGAGCGCGGTACGGGACGACCGCGCCTCTACCTCCGGAGGCGACGAACGGAGGGCCGGGGGACCAGTCGTCGGCTACGCCACCCCGGCCGCCTCCCGCAGCACTTCGCCCAGGTACCGGCCCGTCGCGCTCTCCGGGATGCTCGCGATCGTCTCGGGTCGCCCCATTCCGACGACCTCCCCGCCGCGCGCGCCCGCGCCCGGACCGAGGTCGATGATCCAGTCGGCCACGCGCATGACGTCGAGGTTGTGCTCGATCACGAGCACGGTGTTGCCCGCCTCGACGAGCCGGCCCAGGACCTCCAGGAGCTTCTTCACGTCCTCGCCGGAGAGACCCGTGGTCGGCTCGTCGAGGATGTACAGCTTCCGGCCCTTCTTGCCGGACACGCGTGCCAGCTCCCGCGCGATCTTGAGCCGCTGCGACTCCCCACCGGAGAGCGTGGTGGCCGGCTGGCCCAGCCGCAGATAGCCGAGCCCCACCTGCTGGAGCTGCCAGAGCGTCTTTCCGAGGCGTCGCTCCCGGATGAAGAAGCGGATCGCCTCGTCGATGGTGAGCTCGAGCACTTCGGCGACCGTCTTGCCGCGCACCTTCACGTCGAGCACTTCGCGCTTGTACCGGCGCCCGCCGCAGGCGTCGCACGGCACGTAGACGTCGGCCATGAAGACCATCTCGACCTCGATGGCGCCGGCGCCTTTGCACTCCTCGCAGCGCCCGCCCTCCACGTTGAACGAGAAGTGGCCGGGTCCGTAGCCTCGCTCGTGCGCGAGCGGCGTGGAGGCGAAGAGCTTCCGCACGTAGTCCCACGCCTTGATGTACGTCACCGGATTCGAGCGTGGGGTGCGCCCGATCGGGGACTGGTCGACGAGCACGACCTCGTCGAGGTGCGCCAGACCTTCGAGCGCATCGTAGTCCCCGACGACCTCTCCGAGGTGCTCCTTGGCGCTCGTCTCCCCCGTGCCCAGCTCCCGCTCGGCTGCGCGGTAGAGGACGTCGTGCACGAGCGTCGACTTGCCCGACCCCGACACCCCGGTCACGACGGTCGTGGCGCCGAGCGGGACCTCGATGTCGACCCCGTCGAGGTTGTGCAGGCGGGCGCCGCGCAGCGACAGCGTCGGTCCGTCGAGCGGGCGCGGCTTCTTGCGCGGCGGCACGCTGCTCCGGCCCGACAGATAGCGACCGGTGGCGGTGTCCTCCTGCTCGAGCGCCTCCGCGTGGCCTTCGTAGACGATCTCTCCGCCGTGCTCGCCGGACGCGGGACCGAGCTCGACGACGTGATCCGCCGTGCGGATCGCCTGGGTGTCGTGCTCGACGACCACCACGGTGTTGCCCGCATCGGTCAGCCGTCGGAGGAGTCCGAGCAGCGCGCCGGTGTCCTTCGGGTGCAGCCCCACCGTGGGCTCGTCGAGGACGTAGAGCGTGTCGACGAGCGCCGAGCCGAGCGAGTTGGCCAGGTTGATCCGCTGAGCCTCACCGCCCGACAGCGTGCGCATCTGGCGTGAGAGGGACAGATAGCCGAGCCCGACGTCGACGAGGAAGCCCACGCGAGCGCGAAGCTCGCGCAGGATCGTCTCGGCGATCTGCTGCTCCATCTCCGAGAGCTCGACCGCGTCGAGCCAGGGTCGGAGCTCCTCGAGCGGGAGATCCGACACTTCCGCGATCGTGCGCTCGGCGACCTTCACCCGCAGCGCCTCGGGGCGGATGCGCGCGCCCCCGCACTCGCGACACGTTTTCGGGCTCTGGTACTGACGGAGGAAGACCCGGATGTACTGCTTGTACTTCTTCCGCTCGCGGGAAACCAGGAAGGGGATGACCCCCTTGAAGCCCTTCGTGCCGTGGAGCACGGCGTCCCGGAACTCCTCGGGGAGGTTGGACCAGTGCGTCCTCGTCGAGACCCCGCGGGCCTTGGCGAAGTCCGCGAGCTTCCGACGCTCCTTCTTGTAGCGCGGCTTCGACCATGGATCGACCGCGCCCTCGGCGAGCGAGCGGTTGTCGTGCGGCACGATGAGCTCGGGGTCGTAGTCGAGCGTCGCGCCGAAGCCCGTGCAGAGCGGGCACGTCCCGTACGGGTTGTTGAAGGAGAAGAGCTGCGGCGTCGGGTCGAGAAAGACGACGTCCGGGTGCTCCGGGCAGCGGAAGTGCTCGGTGAACGCGAGCCGGCGGGTGCCGTCCTCGAGCGGTTCGGCGAGGACGACCAGAGCCTCGCCGTCGCCTTCGACGAAGCACGTGCCGAGCGAGTCCGCCAGCCGCTCGGTGTCCTTCGGGTCCACCCGGAGCCGGTCGACGACGACGAGGATCTCGTCGGCGGCGGTGACGTCGAGTCCGAGACCCTCCGGCGTGTCGGACTCCGGGTCGGAGACGTCGATCGACGCTCCGTCGACGAGGAGACGGACGAAGCCGAGCGCCCGAAGGTTCGAGACGACGAGCTGGTGGGTCGCCTCCTCGCTGCGCGGAAGCGGGAACGCCACCATGAACCGGGCGCCTTCGGGTAGCTCCGAGACGCGATCGACCGCCGAGCTCACGGTGTCGGGCTGCACGCGCCGGCCGCACTCGGGACAGAAGGTGCGCCCCACGCGCGACCAGAGCAGGCGGAGGTAGTCGTAGACCTCCGTCGCCGTGCCCACGGTGGAGCGGCTCGACTTCGTGGGGTTCTTCTGCTCGATCGCGACGGCCGGCGAGATCCCCTCGACCGAGTCGACGTCCGGCTTCTCCATCCGCTCGAGGAACTGCTTGGCGTACGTCGAGAGCGACTCGACGTATCGGCGCTGTCCCTCGGCGAAGAGCGTGTCGAGCGCCAGCGAGCTCTTGCCCGACCCGGACGGACCCGTGATCACGGTCAGCCGCCTGCGAGGCAGATCGAGATCGATCCCCTTCAGGTTGTGCTGGCGCGCGCCGCGGATACGGATCGGGTCGTTCATGGCAGGGATGATACCACGAGCGGGAAGGACGAGAACGGGGGCGGAGCGGTCGTCCGACGCGCCGCTGCGCCGTACCTTGGCGCGCCCTGGCCCCCGCTCCGCGACCGATGACCGAACGCCCCCACAGCCCCCTCGCGTCCGCGATCCGCGCGGTCGCACGGGCGTGCCTCGTGGCGATCGCCGCGGGGGGCTCGGTCGTGGCTCCCACGGCGCTCGGCGCGCAGGAGCCGCCCGACCGGGTACTCGTACGGTCGCACGACGAGGGGCCGGAGGGGCCGCTCGAGGTCGATCGGGGCGCCGCCGACGTCTGGCATCGCCTGCAGAAGCTGCGCACGACGGTCAGCGTCCTCTACACCGCCGGTCATCCGGACGACGAAGAGGCGGGCGTGCTCACGCTCCTCAGCCGGGGGATGGGGGTGCGCACCGCCCTGCTGACGCTGAACCGCGGCGAGGGCGGGGCGAACGCGATCGGCCCCGAGCTCTTCGACGCGCTCGGGCTCATCCGCACGGAGGAGCTCCGCCTCTCCGGGCGCTACTACGGGCTCGACGACCAGTACTTCACCACGGCCGTCGACTACGGCTACTCGAAGACACTCGACGAAGCGATGCGGAGCTGGGACCGCGAGGCCGTCCTGGCCGACATGGTCCGCATCATCCGGCTCAACCGCCCGACGGTCGTCATCTCGCGCTGGCACGGATCCGAGCGCGACGGGCACGGCCACCACCAGGCCTCGGGCGTCCTCACACCGGAGGCGGTCGAGGCCGCGGCCGACCCGACCCGCTTCCCCGGGCAGATCACGGACGAGGGGCTGCGCCCCTGGCGGGTGCGCCGCCTGTATCGCGGGCGGCTGCTTGCCGACGAGGCTCACGACGCCGAGCTCGACCCCTTCGTCACGAGCCCGTGGCTGGGCCGGTCGTACCAGGAGCTCGGGACGTACGGGCTCAGCCTGCAGCGGTCCCAGACGCAGGGGCGGATGCGGTCGGCGCGGGGCCCGGGGCAGCCGGCCCGGTACGAGCGGCTGCCCGCGCCGGGGAACGACGACGCGCGCATCGCGGAGGGGGGGACGCCGCTCGACGCCCTGCCCGATCGGATGCAGGACGTCGGCGCGCTCGTCGGCGAGCCCCTCCCGGCCGAGGCGCGACGGCTGCTGGCCCGTGCCGACGAGGCGGTCTACCGCGCGATCGAGGACTTCGACCCCGGCCGCCCGCACGCCGTCATCGGTCTCCTTTCCGACGCGCTCCGCGAGGTCCGCCAGGCCCGCGGAATGCTGCGCCGCTCGGGCGGCGGCACTCCGGCCCTCGACGTCGACTTCGTGCTCCGGATCAAGGAGCGCCAGGCCGCCGACGCGCTGATCGCGGCGGCGGGCGTGGAGGTGCGGGCCGTGGCGGTGGCCCGCGGTGACGGTCCGGACGCCACGATGGGCCCGGCGGTCCCCGGGCAGGCGGTCGATGTCCATGTCTCGATCGCCGGTCCCCACCTGCCGCACGAGCGCCTCCCCGACGTCCGGGTCGTCGACGCCGAGCTGCGCTCCCGCGTCGGCGGGGGCGACCGGTGGGGTGACGGCGCGCCCCTGCGGGAGCCCGTCTCCCTGAGGCTCCGGCTCGACGTACCGGACGATGCCGAGTCGACGCGGTCGTGGTTCCAGCGGGACGACGTGCGCTCGAACGTCTACCGGGTCCTCGACTCGGCCGAGCTCCACCTCGGCGAGAGCCGCCCCCGAGCCGAGGTGCGCCTCACGCTGTCGGTCGATGGAACCGAGGTCGACCGCGACGCTCCGGTCCTCCGAAGGGAGTCCGACGCGCCCTACGGCACGCTCCTCCGCCCCTTCGAGATCGCTCCGGCGGTGGCGGTGGCCGTCACCCCCGCCCTCGTGCTCCCTCGCTCCAGCGACGGCGGCTGGGAGGCGAGCGTCTCGGTCACGTCGAACGCGCCCGACGCGCTGGACGCCGTGGCCCGCTTCGACGTGCCGGACGGATGGCGGGCGCTACCCGCTTCGGCGGAGCTCGCTTTCGGCGGACCCGGTGAGGTGCGGACCGTGACCTTCCGCGTGGCACCCGAGGCCGGAGCGTCCGGCGGCGCCGGTTCGCCTCCGACGGTCGGCCCGCGGACCGCCCGGGCGGTCGTCACCGTGAACGGCCGCGAGTACCGCGACGGCTACCGGCTCATCGATCACCGCGATCTCCAGACGCAGCGACGGTACGAGCCGGCCGAGGTGATGCTGCCGGACATCGACGCCCGCGTCCCGGACGACGTCCGGGTCGGCTACGTCATGGGCGTCGGCGACGCGGTCCCCGAGGCGATCGAGCAGCTCAGCGCCGCGGTCACCCTCCTCGACGCGGACGCCCTCGAGGGCGGTGCGCTGGCCGGCTTCGACGCGATCGTCGTCGGCACGCGCGCCTACGCAGTCCGCCCCGACCTCGTCGCGGCGAACGGTCGGCTGCTCGACTACGCCCGCGGCGGCGGCCACCTGGTCGTGCTCTACCAGACGCCCGAGTACGACCCGGGCACGCAGGCGCCCTTCCCCGCCTCGCTCCCCGGCAACGCCGAGGAGACATCGGAGGAGGACGCCCCGATCACGCTCCTGGCCCCCGATCACCCGCTCGTGACCACGCCGTACGCGATCCGGCCCGAGGACTTCGACGGCTGGATCGAGCAGCGCGGCTCGAAGTTCTTCGCCGAGTGGGCGCCCGAGTACACGCCGCTCGTCGAGACGCACGACACCGGGCAGGCGCCGCAGGAGGGCGTATGGCTCACGGCCTCCGTGGGGGAGGGCCGCTACACGTACGTCGCGCTCGCGCTCCATCGGCAGCTCCCGTACGGCGTCCCCGGCGCCTATCGCATCCTGGCCAACCTGCTCGTCGCGGAGCGCTGACGGGTGCAGCTGACCGCAGTCGACTGGGCCGTCGTCGCCGTCTACGGCGTCGTGACGCTCACGCTCGGCTTCTCTTTCTCGCGCCGCGCGGGCCGGGACATCGAGGAGTACTTCGTGGCCGGGCGCTCGCTGCCCTGGTGGGTGGCGGGCACCTCGATCGCCGCCACCTGGTTCGCCACCGACGCGCCGCTCGCCACGGCCTCGCTCGTGCGCACGCGCGGGATCTTCGCCAACTGGCTGTGGTGGTACGAGGCGGCGGGGATCATGATGCTCGTCTTCTTCTACGCGCATCTCTGGCGCCGCGCCGCGATCCTCACCGACGCCGAGCTCATCGAGCTCCGCTACTCGGGCCGTCCCGCGTCGTTCCTGCGCGGCTTCTCGGCGCTCTACCAGGGGCTGCTGAAGAACTGCGTGGTGATGGGCTGGGTAATGCTGGCGATGGTGAAGTTCAGCCAGGTCATGCTCGGCTGGGATCCCGCCCTCACCCTGGGCGTCTGCGTCGGCCTCGCGCTGGTCTACACGGTGGCTGCGGGGCTCTGGGGCGTCGTCGTCACCGATCTCCTCCAGTTCCTCGCCGGGATGACCGGCTCGATCGTCCTGGCCGGGATCGTCGTCTGGCGACTCGGGGGTCCGGCCGAGATGGCGTCGCAGGTGCGCGCGCTCCCGGACGCGCACCCCGGCGTGCTGGATGTCATGCCGAACCCGGCCACGCTCTCGCCCCTCGAGTTCGCGTCGTTCCTCTGCCTGATCCTCTTTCTCTGGAGCCGCTCCGGGCAGGGCGACGGCTACCTGGCGCAGCGCCTCTTCGCCACGCGCGACGAACGGCAGTCCGTGCTGTCGGCGCTCTGGTTCTCGCTCGCCGGCACGGTCCTCATGACGTGGCCGTGGATCGTCGTCGGGCTCGGCTCGCTCGTGATCCTCCCGGTGGCGACCGCCGCGCCCGAGCTCGCGGCCGACCCGGAGCTCGCCTACCCGATGATGATCGCCGAGCTGATGCCGGCGGGGCTGCGCGGGCTGATGGTCGCGTCGTTCCTCGCCGCCTTCATGAGCACGATGGACACGCATCTGTGCTGGGGCGCGTCGTACCTGGTCAACGACGTCTGGCGCCGCTTCGTCCGCCCGGACGCGAGCGCGGGGCACTACGTCGTCGCGTCGCGCGTGGCGGTGATGATCCTCGTCTGCCTCGCGGCGCTGACGGCCTGGCAGATGGAGACGATCGAAGGTGCCTGGATCTACGTCATCGAGCTCACGGCCGGCGTCGCCCTCGTCTGGCTCCTGCGCTGGTACTGGTGGCGCGTGAACGCGTGGGCGGAGATCGCGGCGATGGCCGGCTCCGTCGTCCTCGCCAACGGGATGCTCTGGACGACGCTGGCGGCCCGGGTGGGCCTCGTCGGCCCCGACGCTGGACAGGCCCCAGACGCCGGTGCCGCGGCGGCGTGCACGGCGCTCTGGGTCGTGGTCGCCTTCCTCACCGAGCCGGACGACGACGAGCGCCTCGACGCCTTCTACCGGAAGGTGCACCCCGGCGGCTGGTGGGGTCCGGTCGCGGCGCGTTGCCCCGAGGTCGTGCGCGACGCGATGCCCGGCTGGCGCCGCTGGGCCGGGTGGGGCACGGGGATGGTCTTCCTCTACGGCTGCCTGCTCGGCGTAGGTCAGCTCGTCACCGGCCGACCCGGATCC
>CALJLC010000304.1 GCA_937982605.1 uncultured Gemmatimonadales bacterium
GTCGAGCGTCCAGGTCGCGCCCGCGCTCCGGGCGGCAGGCCACGACGTCGTCGCGGTCGACACCGTGTCCGGGGTCCTGGGCGCCGACGAGGAGGCGCGGCTCCTCACCGGGGGTGTGAAGCCGCTGCCGCCCGAGGCGGTCGCGCTGGCCGCCCTCGATCCCGGGGCCACGGTCTCGCTGGTCCGTGACCCGTCACTCGGCGCGATCGACCTCTTCTTCCTGGCGCTCCACGGGGGAAGCGGCGAGGACGGCACGATCCAGGCGCTCCTGGACGTGACCGGCGTGCCGTACACCGGGAGCGACCGGCTCGGCTGCTCGCTCGCGATGGACAAGGAGGTCACGAAGCGGCTGCTGCGGGACGCGGACGTTCCCACACCCGACTGGCTCGTCGGCCCGGCGACCGCCGACGAGGTGGAGCGTGCGCTCGGGCTTCCGGTGATCGTGAAGGCCTCGGGGGGCGGATCCTCGCTCCGCCTGGTGCTGGCGCACGACCGCGCCGAGCTCGACGCGGCGATCGCGGACAGCCACGGCTGGAACGATCTGGTGCTCTTCGAGCGTTACCACGCGGGCCGGGAGTTCACCGTGGGCGTCGTCGGGGACGAGACGGTGCCGGTGGGAGAGATCGTCCCGCAGCACGAGATCTTCGACTACGCCTGCAAGTATCAGCCGGGGCTGGCCGAGGAGATCTTCCCGGCGGAGATCCCCGAGGCGGTCTCCGAGGAGCTCCGGGCTCTCGCGCTCCGGGTCCACCGGGCGCTCCGGCTGCGGGACTTCTCGCGCGTGGACTTCATCGTGGACGCGCAGGGCCGGCCGTGGTGCCTGGAAGCGAACGCGCTCCCCGGGATGACCGCCAACAGCCTCCTGCCCAAGGCGGCTCGGGCGGCGGGGATCTCCTTCCCCGAGCTCTGCGACCGCATCGCCCGACTCGCGCTGGAGCGCCGCTCGACTCATTCTGTCTGACCGGCGCGGCGGCCGCCGGGGCAGCGACCCGACGGCCGTGCCCGCGTCCGGGTACGGTTCCTGCTGCGAGCCCGAAGGGCCAGGAACCTGCCCGAAAGGCGGGGGTTGAAACCGATCCCCGCCCGAACCCGAGCGAGAAGCGCGACCCGATGAGCTACCAGGCGACCCCCGGCTTCAACTCCTTCGGCATCGGGCTCACGCCCACGCCGATGGTGAAGAGGCTGCTCGTCGCCAACGTCGTGGTCTACGCCGTCCAGCTCGTGGTCGGCGACGCGTTCATGTTCGACTGGTTCGCCTTCCAGCCGCGCGAGCTCGTCTTCCGGCCCTGGGGACCGGTCACGTACATGTTCCTGCACGGGGATCTGATGCACCTCGTGGGGAACATGCTCTTCCTCTTCTTCTTCGGGCCTCCGCTCGAGGCTCGCTGGGGAGAGCGCGAGTTCCTGAAGTTCTACTTCGTGTGCGGGCTCGGGGGCGTGGCGCTGAGCTTCGTCTTCATGCCCGCCTCGATCGTGGGCGCGTCGGCCGCGGTCTACGGCGTGATGCTCGCCTTCGCCATGAACTGGCCGAACGCGCCCATCTACGTCTTCGGCATCTTCCCCGTCCTGGCGAAGTACCTGGTCGCCTTCTTCGGCATCGTGGCGCTGCTCGGCGCGACCAACAGCGCCCAGGGGAGCAACGTGGCCCACTTCGCCCACCTGGGCGGGCTGATCGCCGCGTGGCTCTGGCTCAAGGCCGACTTCCGGACCGGCAAGGTCTTCGAGGGCGTCCAGAAGGCGACCCGCAGGAAGCGCCGACTCGCCATCGTGCCGGGTGAGGAGCCCGACGGACGCGCGGAGGCGGCTTCCGGAGCGCCGCGCGGCAAGAACCGGGAAGACGAGGCGCTCTACGACCGGGTGGACGCGGTGCTGGACAAGATCTCGGCCGAGGGGATGTCCTCGCTGACTCCGGCCGAGCTGGAGCTCCTCGACCGCGTTTCCAGGAAGCACCGGTCGAACTAGGGAAGCTCCGCGCGGTGCGCATCGTCCTCGTCCTGCCGCTCTGCGGCATTCTCGCCGCGTGTGCCGCGGGGAGCGCCGCCCCGGCCGGGCCTCCGCGGATCCCGGTCGAAGAGGAGCCCGACACGACCGCGTCGGACGCGCCCGCCGAAGCCGAGCCGGTCGAGTCCCGGGCGCGACCCCTCGTGTACGGCGTCGACCTCGACACCGTGCGAGCCGGCCGCTTCGACCAGGGCAAGATGTGGACGTTCGAGTCCCCGCCCCGGGCGTGGCTCGCCGAGGCGCACGGGCTCGAGCCGGACGACGCCTGGTTCGAGAAGGCCCGACTCGGCGCCCTTCGCATCCCGAGCTGCTCGGCCTCGTTCGTCTCGCCGCACGGACTCGTCCTGACCAATCACCACTGCGCACGGAGCTTCGTCAGTCAGGTCTCGGACGACGGCGAAGCGCTGCTCGACGACGGGCTCGTGACGGAGGGCCTGACGGACGAGCGGCCGGTCGAGGACTTCGAGGCCGATCGGCTCGTCGAGATCGTCGACGTCACCGCCGAGGTCAACGCCGCGCTCGACTCGCTCGCGCCCGAAACCCGGACGGAGGCCAGGGAGGCGCTCCTGGAGGAGATCCGGGAGCGGGTGCTCGCGGAGCGGGGCGGCGAGGAATCCGGGCACGTCGTCGAGATGATCTCGCTCTACGACGGCGGTCGGACCTCGGCGTACGTCTTCCGCCGGTACACGCACGCGCGGCTGGTGATGGCGCCCGAGCTGCAGATCGGCTTCTTCGGCGGAGACGCCGACAACTTCACCTATCCGCGCTACAATCTCGACTTCGCCTTCCTCCGCATCGTCGAGGAGGACGGCACGCCCATCGAGAGCGGCACCTGGTTCGCCGTCGACGACGACGGGCTCCGGGCGGGCGACCCGGTGTTCATCGTGGGGAACCCCGGCACCACGAACCGGCTGCAGACGGTGGCGGAGCTCGAGTTCCGGCGCGACGTGAGCGACCTCGGAGTGATCCGACTCCTGCGGACCCGCATGGCGGTGCTGGAGTCGTTCATCGAGGCGCACCCCGCGGAGGCCGAGGCGCACGACCTGCGCAACACCTACTTCAGCCTCGAGAATTCCCTCAAGGCGTACGAAGGTCAGGTGGCGGGGCTCCGGGACCCGGTCATCCTGGCGCGCCGACTCGATACCGAGCGGAGCTTCCAGGCCGCGATCGAGGCGGATTCCGCGCGGGCGGAGCGGTACGGTACCCTCATCGAGGAGATGGCGGCCCTGCAGGATCGGAAGCGGGCCGACTCCGGCGGCTTCGGCGCCTTCCTCGCCATGACGAGCCCCGACCTCGCTTCGGCCACGCTCCACCGGGCGCTCCTCGCCTTCCAGATCCTCTCCGCCCGACAGGGCGGGGCGCCCGCCGCGGCCGTCGAGGGCCTGCTCGAGCAGCTCCGGGCGGTGCCCGATCAGCCCGCCGAGCTCGACCGCGCGCTGGCGGCGGCACGCTTTCGGGACTTCGCGGCCTCCTACGGGGAGGGCTCGGCCCTGGCGAACGCGGTCCTCGGCGGGCAGACCGCGGAGACTCGGGCCGCCGAGGTGGTGGCCGGGTCGCTGCTCCGGGATTCGGCGCGGGCCGTCGCGGCGATCGAGGGCGGGACGCTCGGACTGACCGATCCGGCCATCGGCGTCGTCCGGGCCTACCTGCCCGCCTTCATCGGCTTCCAGCAGGTCGTCTCGGCGGTCTTCCCGGAGGAGGAGCGCATCGCCGCCGAGCTGGGGCGGGCGCGCTTCGAGGTGTACGGCACCGCGGTCCCGCCCGACGCGACCTTCTCCCTCAGGATCGCCGACGGCGTGGTGGCAGGATACCCGTACAACGGGACCGAAGCGCCGCCCTTCACCACGATGTTCGGCCTCTACGACCGGCACTACTCGCACTTCGGGGAGGAGGCATGGGCGCTTCCGCCGCGCTGGATCGACGCGCGTGCGTCGCTCGACCTGGCCACCCCGATGAACTTCGTGTCCACGGCGGACATCATCGGGGGCAACTCGGGATCGCCGGTGCTGGACGCGGAGCTCGAGGTGGTGGGCGTCGTCTTCGACGGCAACATCGAGAGCCTTCCGGGAGAGTACATCTACCTTCCGGAGCGGAACCGATCGGTCTCGGTGGACATCCGGGCGATCCTCGAGGCGCTGGACGTGGTCTACGACATGGACCGGCTCGTCCTCGAGCTGACCACCGGGGAGCTGGTCGCCACCGAGGCCGAGGCGGACGCCCGCGGCCGATGAGGGCGGATCCGCCCCGAAACACGATGCTTCCGCTGCGGAGAAGGAAAGCGCACCTTCGATCGTAGAGGCGGAGAAGGTCCACCCCCGAACGGGAGGCAGTGCCGTGGCCGGTAGCATCGGAAACAGCGTCGCCCTCATGAAGGCGAGCATGAACGTCCTGAAGCTCGACAAGGAGCTTCTGATCTTCCCGGTCATGTCCGGAATCGCGAGCGTGCTCGTGATGGCGAGCTTCATCGCGCCCCTGGCGCTCACGAACGGCTGGGCCGTCTTCGAGCAGGGCGGCGGCGACTATCTCGCGATGACCGTCATGTTCCTTTTCTACGTCGTCCAGTACACGGTCATCTTCTTCTTCAACTCCGCCCTCGTGGGAGCCGCCCTGATCCGTCTCGACGGTGGGGATCCCACGGTGAGCGACGGGCTGGCGATCGCCTCGAAGCGCATGGGCGCGATCCTCGGCTACGCGGTCCTCTCGGCGACCGTCGGGATGGTCCTGCGCATGATCTCGGAGCGGGGCGGGATCTTCGCCAAGATCGCGGCCGCGGTGGCCGGGATGGCATGGACCCTCGCCACGTACCTCGCCGTTCCGGTGCTGGTCACCAAGGACGTGGGGCCGATCGACGCGGTCAAGGAGAGCGCGGCGATCTTCAAGCGCACCTGGGGTGAGCAGGTCGCGGCGAACTTCGGTCTGAGCTGGGCGATGTTCTTCGCCTTCGTGGGCTGGACCGGCGTCGTGGTCGCCGCCGTCCACATCAGCT
>CALJLC010000305.1 GCA_937982605.1 uncultured Gemmatimonadales bacterium
TTCTGGGACTACTTCCAGGGCACGGTCCTCCCGGCGATGTACGACCCCGTCATGTCGCTGCCCGACGGGCTTTCGCGGGTCGGACGTTACGACTCGCCGTTCTTCGGCGAGCTGGTGGTCGATCTCGAGATGAGCGAGCCGGACTACCGTCTCGGCATCGACAACGAGATCCACGCGCCGATGGACGCGCTGCACGAGGAGATCTACTTCGGCACCGTCGAGTTCTTCGACATCCTCGGGCGGAACTCGCGCGGTCAGGGAATCCAGTTCCCCGGACGCATCCTCCCGATCATGCGGCCGAAGTCGGACGGGACCGGAGCGCACGCGGAGGTGAGCGTCACCGGCTTCGCGACGTCGCGGCCGGCGGTCGTCCTCACCTACGAGACGGCGGACGGTCGTCGTGAGGAGATGCGGCTCGACATCCCGGAGACGTCGATCGAGCGACCCTCGGCGCGCCAGGCCACCGTGCGCGCCGACGCCCCCGGCATCACCCGTCTCGGGCTGCGCGTCCGGGTCGACACCGATCGGGACATGCGGGACAGCCTCGTCACGACCCGCCAGGAGCTCTCGGTCGACGAGAACATGGTCTCGGCCGAGCAGGTCATGCGCACGCTGCGCGAGATCGAAGCGCTGCGTGGGGCCGGTCTCTACACGTCGGCGCTCGCCTGGCCCGGCCTCGGCGACCTCTTCGTCTGGGCCGAGTGGACGCACGAGCAGGACCCGGACAGCCGGAGGGTCGGCACGCTCGCCGCCAACGGCACGCCGGCGCCCCTGCCCGAATGGCGCGCTCTCCTGCCGGACGGCTGGCGGTACGACGGCTCACGCATCGTGCAGTGGGAGACGCCGATCCCGCCTCCCGAGGGCCACCGGATGCTCGCGCAGATGAGCGAGACGTTCCCGGAGGCGACGATGTACCGGGTGGGCGGGAGCTACCTCGGCAAGGACATCTGGGCGATGGACCTGATGCCCGCGGTCACGGCCTCGCACTGGTCGCACGTGAAGGCGACCACCTTCAAGCCGACCGTCGTCTTCTCGGCGCGCCAGCACGCCAACGAGGTGTCGTCCACGAGTCACGTGCTCAGGCACGCGGAGCTGCTCCTCACCGATCCCGAGCAGCGCCGCCGGCTCGACCGGGTCAACGTCGTGATCCACCCCTTCACCAACCCGGACGGGGCGCAGACCGCCTACGATCTGTACCGGCTCACGCCCGATTACATCCTGCACGCCGGCTACCTGGGCGCGCTCGGCCAGGACGCCACGACGGGAGGAGGCGACGACCACCCGATCTATCCGGAGTCGACGGTCCGGGGCCGTCTGTGGGAGACGTGGCTGCCCGACGTCTTCCTCAACCCGCACGGCTATCCGTCGCACCAGGTGGTTCAGCTCTTCTCCGAGTACACCGGCCTGGTCCGCCGCGGGCGTGTGACCGAGCGCAACTGGGGCTTCAACAAGGGCTGGTTCATGCCGGGCTTCGGCTACGTCGACAGCCCACAGCACCCCCGTCACAAGGACGCCGCGTTCACGATCCGCGACTACATCACGCGCGGCATCAACTCCAACCGGGACGTCTTCGACTTCAACCAGCGCATGTACGACCGCTATCGACGCTACGGAGAGCATTTCGACGACGACGTCTTCAACCTCCCCATGACCGACTCGGTCCTCATCGAAATGCCGCTGAAGGGCTCGCGCGGGGGCGGCGGCGGATTCGACCCGCGCGTCACGATCTGGAGCGGAACCACCGAGGCACCCGACGAGACGGCGTACGGACCCTACCTCGAGCTCATGGGCAAGGCCGGACTCTCGTGGGACCAGGCCATCACGGACTACCTCTTCGACGGCAACCACGAAGTGGAGCGGTCCGGGTCACGCTTCTTCGGCGGGGTCACGCTGCGCTTGAACCGGCCGAGGCCGCCCGAGGAGCCGGATGAAGCGACCGCGGTCGAGCCGGTGACCGAAGGAGGCCGCTGAGCGGAACGGCGCCCCGCTTGCGGGGTTCGGCCTCACGCTCTCCCTTGAGGCGCCCGCGATGCGCGCGCGCGCTCGCGCGGGCCCTCGTCCCTCCCGCAGAACTGCCCTGCCCGTAACGACATGAAGAACGCCACCCCCCTCCTGCTCGTCCCCTTCGTCCTGGCCGCCTGCGGCGGCGACGCCCAGTCCGACGCGATGCCCGAGGAGGGCATGGCCGAAGAGTCCACGGCCGGGACCGTCACGATCGTCACGCCCGCCAACGGCGCGCTCATCAACGGCAGCGAGGTGAGCGTGACGCTCTCGTCGACGGTCGAGATCGTGCCCGCCGGGACGATGACGCCCGGTACCGGGCACCACCATCTCTACCTCGACGCCGACCTGACTCCCGCGAATCAGCCGGTGCCGACGGTGCCCGGCAGCATCATCCACATGGGCGACGCGTCGTCGGCGTTCGTCTTCGAGGACGTGCCGCCGGGTGAGCACCGCATCATCGCGGTGGTGGCCGACGGCGTGCACGTGCCGCTGCAGCCCTGGGTCGTCGACACGGTCGTCTTCACCGTGGCGCCCGGGAACTAGCGCCGCCTGAGTCCGACGAGCGGCGGCTCAGAGCTTGCCGAAGCGCCCGGTCGTCTCCGTGACGACCGGGAAGCCGCCCACCCGCTTCGGCACCGAGCCGCGCGCGGCGTCCGACTCGAGGTAGACCTTCAGGCACGGCTTGCCGGAGTGCAGGCCGATCGCCGTGCCGGCGATGCCCTGCTTGCCGAGGACCTTCCGGTTCAGCTCGGCCTGGGCCTTCTCGATTCCGTCGGCCACCGGGTGCCTCAGCCCCCGTCGATCGTGATGTCGAAGCGGTCGAGCACGAGGCCGATGGGATTGGCCAGCGTCGAGGTGGGCGTCCCCGCGAAGAGGAGACCCACGGGGCGCCGGTCGGCCAGCAGCGCCCCCTTGGTGACGATGAGCGAGCCCGAGTCGCCGCCGGCGCTGAAGCCCTGCCCCGAGATGACGATCTGCTCGGTGAAGCGGGCGGTCCCGTCGCGGTAGCCGACGTCGATCGTGGCGTTGATCCCGCTCACCTGCCCGACCGTGTGCCCCGTCGTGCGCCCGTACTTCTGCACCGAGAGGCCGAGCTTGGCCTCGACCGGCGACGGGCGCGGTGAGCCATAGCCGCCGTCCGGCGTCTGCAGATCGACGTCCTCCGCGGTGGTCAGCGCGATCGCGGCGTCGATCCGGTTCGCCTGGCAGACACCGAGCTGGCAGAAGTGGATCGGCTCGTAGTCCCAGAGCGTCCCGATCACGTCGTCCGGATCCCGACCGCCGTCCACCACGCCGGGCTGCAGCAGGTTGTCACCCTGGCGGCCCTTGTTGTTCGCGGCGAAGACGTGGTTGTTGCTGAGCGCGAAGGTGCGCCCGGCACCCGAGACGCGCGCGCCGAGCGTGCCCGCGGTCACCTGCCCGTGACCGGCGCTCACGCCGATCGGCACCGGACGCGGAAACGCCCGGGTCGGATCGACCGCATCGGCGTCGTCGAGCGGGAGCGCCGTGAAGCGTCCGGTCACCTCGGGAACGACTTCGACCGTGCCGACGAAGTGCGGAAACGCCGCGATGCCCGGCGATACGAGATAGACCTTGAGCACGGCCTTGCCGCGGCCGTCGACCCCGATCGCCGTACCGACGACGCCATCCTGCGCGAGCCACTCCTCCGTGACCTCGGCCTGCAGCGCGAGCGCCGCCTCGAAGGAGGCCGAGGAGTAGTCGTACGGCCCGTGCGCCCCCGCGTAGAGCAGGAGGTCCGCGGCGAGGGCGAGCCCCAGCGCCACACGGGATCGGAGGAAGCGTCTCATGTTCACATGGTACTATACGGGAGTACGGGCTCCCAGGGTTCCGCGCGCGGGCGCGTGCCCCGGCAGCGTCGAGCCTTCTCCCACTTCGACGCCCGCAGCGGCGCGCACGTTGCACCGGGGCCCGGGATCGGGGCCGGCGCGCTCAGCCGGCCCGGTCGTCGGGCTCGACCGGAACCGCCGCGCCACCTTCGCGTGCCGACCGGTACAGCGCGGCGATCGTCCGCATGTTGGCGGCCGCCTCCGCGGCGGACCAGCGGGGCTCGCGCCCGCGCAGCACGCAGTCGGCGAAGTGCTCCACCATCCGCAGGTACTCGTCCGCGCCCTCCACCGTGTGCGTCCGTGCGCCGTCACGCCCGCGCGACTCGTGGATCTCCACGTCGTCGGTTCCCGGGAGGAACGCCGCCGGGACGCGAAGCTGCCCGTCGGTGCCCGCCACCTCGTACGCCTCGCTCCGCTCGAGCGTGAGCGCGCAGTCGAAGTGCGCGACCGCCCCGGACGGGAAGCGCAGGATCCCGGCCATCGCCTCGTCGACGCCGCCGTCGGTCCAGCGCGCCGTCGCCTGGGCCTCGACCGGCTCCTCCCCGACGAGGGTCCGGGAGACGTTCACGCAGTAGCAGCCCACGTCCATGAGCGAGCCGCCTCCGAGCTCCGGATCGAGACGGATGTTGTCGGGGCTACGGAGCCGGAAGGTGAAGACGCTGCGCACGGCTCCGACGCGGCCCAGTCGCCCCCGGCGTACCCAGTCGATCACCTGCTCGGTGCGCGGATGGAACCGGTACATGAACGCCTCCATGAGCCGCACGCCGGCGTCTCGCGCCGCGGCGGCCATCTCCCGGCATTCCGTGGCGTCGAGCGCGAGCGGCTTCTCGCACAGGACGTGCTTGCCGGCCGCCGCCGCCCGGATCGTCCACGCGCGGTGCAGGCTGTTCGGCAGGGGGACGTACACGGCGTCGACGTCGTCCCGCTCGAGGAGCGCCTCGTACGAGCCGAGCGCCTCGGGGATCCCGTTGGCCCCGGCGAAGGCGCGCGCCCGCTCGAGGTCGCGCGACGCGACGGCGACGAGCTCACCGTTCGACGACCCCCGGATGGCCGGCACGACCGCGGCGCGCCCGATGTTCGCCGTGGACAGCACACCCCAGCGAACCTTCCGCGCCGCCCCTGCGGGCCGGGCCCGCTCCGCGTTCGCGTCGTCGGGTCGTCCGGTCGTCGCCTTCGTCGTCACGGTCCGATCGTGCTCAGTACGGGCTCTGCTGGCCGCCGTCCACGTCGTTTCCGAGCGGGAGGTCGACCCAGCGCCGCTCCCGGTGCGAGAGCGCCACGGCGTTGATGATCTCCTGGACCCGGGCGCTCTGCGCGAAGTCGCCCTGGTTCGTCTCGCCCCCCTCGACGATCTCCTCGAGGAAGTTGTGCACGAGGTTGCCGTAGAACGCCGTCCCCCAGTGGTCGCCTTCCTGGAAGCCGGGTGGGAAGTAGCGGTCGGGGATCTCCCGCTGCACGAACTCGACGGCGTCCGCGGTGGCGGTGTGGATCGTCTGGATCACCCCGAACTCCTCCACGAGACGGACCTGTATGGCGCCCTTCGAGCCGAAGATGCGCGCCTCGATGCCCGGGTAGTTGCCCACGGTCACGTAGCTCGACTGCAGGGAGAAGAGCGCGCCGTTGGCCGCCTGCCCGATGAACATGTCCGCGTCGTCGATGTTGATGCGCTCGCGCTCGGTGTCGAGGTTCGTCCGCCGCCGGAACTTCACCATATTCGCCATCCGGCCCACCACTTCGACGAGGTCCGCGCCGACGCACTCCAGCCCGATGTCGATCGTCGGCGCGCCGTACCCCTCCAGCGAGCTCACGGTGATGCCCTCGGGCGAGAGGTCGGTGCCCCACGGCGCCTCGCCGACCGGCCTCTCCTTGTGGATGCGCTTGTCCATCGGGTTGTCCGGGTCGAGCCACTGCGAGTTCTGCTCGTAGCCGTTGAAGACGTACGGTTCCCCGACGAAACCGTCCCGGATCAGGTCGAACATGTACATGACCGCGGGCGCGTAGCGGAAGGTCAGCCCGACCTTCGTCTTGAGCCCCTTCGAGCGGGCGAGCGCGTCGGCCCGCAGGACGTCTCGGTAGTCGTGGCACACGGGCTTCTCGACCAGGCAGTGCTTGCCGGCCTCGAGCGTGGCGAAGACGAGGTCCTGATGGTCGCCGCGTGTGACGACGTCGATCACGTCGAGATCGTCGCGCGCCAGGAGCTCCGTCGCGTCGGTCGTCACGTCGGGGATGTCGAACTCCGCGGCCCGCGCGTCGGCGAGCTCCCGATCGAGATCGCAGATGGCGACGAGGTCGCAGAGCGGCGAGCGCGCGAAGCCGGGCAGATGCGCCGTGCGCGACCACCGTCCGGCTCCGATGACTCCCACCCTCAGACGGTCCGGCACGCGTCGAGACTCCCGATCGGGTCGAGTGGCTCCGGACCCACGCGGCCGGAGCGGGGCGGAGTATGGGCGGGGAAGCGGAGCGAGGCCACCGCCCGGCGTGCTCCCGCACCCCACCGGCCGGCGCTCCACCGGAGCGAGCCGGGGGGAGGCGGTCGCCAGATCGGCCGGTCGCCCCCACTATAGCGCGCTCCGGCCGCGCACCCGTGCGCGAGCCCGAGGGAACCGACCGAAGCGCCGAAGCCTGGAGACGTCATGATGCGCGCACTACTTCGCTGCCTGCCCGCCCTGCCCCTCGTGGCCGTGCTGGCGACGCCCGTGGCCGGCCAGCGCGGCGCCGAGCCGCTTCCGACGATCGAGGAGAAGACCGCCGGCCTCGAGCGCATGGACGGCCTGCTGCCCCTGTACTGGGACGCCGATCTCGGCCAGCTCTGGATGGAGATCCCCCGACTCGACACCGAGATGATCCATTACGTCGGCTACGGCGCCGGCCTCGGGTCGAACGACCTCGGACTCGATCGCGGCGCGCTGCGCGGCTCGAGGATCGTCGAGTTCGAGCGCGTGGGACGGAAGGTCCTGATGGTCCAGCCGAACTACGACTTCCGCGCCTCCAGCGACAACCCGTCCGAGGTCCGCGCGGTGCGCGACGCCTTCGCGCGCTCGGTGCTCTGGGGCTTCACGGCGGAGGCAGCCACCGGGGATCGGGTGCTCGTGGACATGACGGGGTTCCTGATCCGCGACCCGATCGGAGCCGGTGACCGGATGCGGCCGGGCCAGTACCGCCTCGACGCCGGTCGCAGCACGATCTTCCGCGAATTCACCGACGCCTTCCCGACCAACACCGAGCTCGAGGTGGAGCTCACCTTCGTGCAGCAGGGCGGAGGCGGAGGGGGCGGCTTCGGCGGCGGTGGCGGCGGCTTCGAAGGCGTCGGGCAGGTGGCGGCCAGCAGCGAGGCGGCGACCATCCGCATCCACCACTCGTTCGTCGAGCTGCCCGACGACGGCTACGAGCCGCGCGCGTTTCACCCGCGGGCCGGCTACGGCTCGGTCTCCTGGCAGGACTACTCCACCCCGCTCGGCGAGGAGATGACGCAGCGCTTCATCCGGCGACACCGTCTGGAGAAGCGGGACCCGAGCGCCGCCGTGAGCGATCCGGTCGAGCCGATCGTCTACTACCTCGACCCGGGCACGCCGGAGCCGGTCCGCTCGGCGCTCCTCGACGGCGCGCGCTGGTGGAACCAGGCGTACGAGGCCGCGGGCTTCCGCAACGGCTTCCAGGTCCGCATCCGCCCCGACACCATCAGCCCGCTCGACGCGCGTTACAACGTCATCAACTGGGTGCACCGCTCCACGCGGGGCTGGAGCACCGGCGGCTCGGTGACCGACCCGCGCACGGGCGAGATCATCAAGGGCGTGGTCACGCTCGGCTCCCTGCGCATCCGTCAGGACTACATGATCGCCGAGGGGCTGCTGTCGCCGTACGTGGCCGGAAACGAGAACCCGCCCGAGCTGGAGGAGTGGGCGGTGGCGCGCATCCGTCAGCTGTCCGCGCACGAGGTCGGCCACACGATCGGCCTGGGCCACAACTACTACAACAGCAGCGCGGGCCGGATCTCCGTCATGGACTATCCGCACCCCCTGGTGGAGCTCGACGGAGACGGCTCGCTCGACTACTCCGAGGTCTACGACACCGGGATGGGCGAGTGGGACATCACCGCCATCCGCTACGGCTACACGCAGTTTCCGGCGGGCGCGGACGTCGACGCCGAGTTGGAGCGCATCCTCTCCGAGGCGTGGGAGGAGGACGTGCGCTACATGTCGAACCAGGACGTCGCCACGACCCCGCAGGCCGACCAGTGGGCCAATGGCACCGACGTCGGCGCCGAGCTCGACCGGATGATGGACGTGCGCGCGTCGGCGCTGAGCCGTTTCGGCATGCGCGCCATCCGCAGCGGCCGCCCCGTGGCCACGATCGAGGAGGTGCTCGTCCCGCTCTACATGCACCACCGCTACCAGGTCGAGTCCACGGCGACCGCCGTGGGGGGCGTCGCGTACACGTACGCCCTTCGGGGAGACGGGCTCGAGCCGATGTGGCGCGTTCCCGCCGAGGAGCAGAACCGCGCGCTCCGCGCGCTGATGCGCACGCTCAGTCCCGCCGAGCTCGCCCTGCCGGGCGTCGTCGTGCAGACGATCCCACCCCGTCCACCGGGATACGGGCGGACCCGGGAGCTCTTCCCGCGATACACCGGGTCCGCCTTCGACGCGGTGACGCCCGCGGTCGTGGCGGCGAGCCACACCGTGAGCTCGCTGCTCGAGCCGGAGCGCGCCGCTCGCATGGTGCAGCAGAACATGCTGGACCCCGGACTGCCCGGGCTCGACGACGTGCTCGAGCTCCTCGTGACGACGGCCTTCGACGCGCCGGTGACGTCGGACTACGAGCGCCAGATCAAGACCGCCGTGGAGGCCGTGGTGGTCGACGGGATGATGCGACTCGCCTCCGATGCGCCGATGCTGGAGGTGCGCGCCCAGGCGACGGCGGCGCTCCAGCGGGTCCACGCGCACATGACCGAGCACAGCGACGTGCCGCATGCCCTGCTCATCGCTCAGGACATCGAGCGCTTCATGGTGCGACCGCACACGCCGGCCCAGCCGGTCGAGGGGGTCAGCGCGCCTCCCGGGGCGCCGATCGGCCAGCCCGCGCAGGAATGGCTGAGCGGGCTCGGGATCGGTCAGCCCGCGCTCGACTGGCTGGAGGACACGGAGCCCTTCTGCACCTGGGACCTCGGCCGGGGAGGCTGATCGGAGGCGCGGGAGCCTCCCGGGCAGGAACGCGAAGCCGGGCCGGCGGACGACATGTCCGCCCGGCTGCGGCCGGTCAGCGGGTCTCGGCCCGCGGATCGAGGGCGTCCTGCAGCCCGTCCCCGAGGAAGTTGACGGCGAGCACGACGATCAGGATCGCCATACCGGGGAAGATCGAAAGCCACGGCTCGGTCTGCATCGTCGACTGCGCGTCCATGAGCATGTTGCCCCACGTCCGCGCCGGCGGCTGGATCCCGAGTCCCAGGAAGCTGAGCGAGCTCTCCAGGATGATCGCGTTGCCCACGGCGAGCGTCGCGCCGACCACGATCGGGCCGACCGCGTTGGGCAGCACGTGCCGGGTGATGATGCGCGTGCTGGAGGCGCCGAGACCGCGCGCGGCCTCGATGTACTCCATCGCCCGGATCTTGAGGACCTCGCCGCGCACGACGCGGGCCGTCGCCATCCACGAGAGCGCCCCGATGGTGACCGACATCGACACGGCTCCGGCCTGCGTGTACGACGCCAGCACGATCAGCAGCGGCAGTGTCGGGATCGAGAAGACGACGTCGGTGAAGCGCATCAGCAGGCCGTCCACCCGACCGCCGAAGTAGCCCGCCACCGCACCCACGAGCGACCCGAAGCCCGTTCCCACGATCGCCGCCAGCAGGCCGATGAGGATCGAGACGCGGCCCCCGAAGAGGATGCGCGTGAAGAGGTCACGGCCCAGGTCGTCGGTCCCGAGCCAGTGCACGGGCCCCGGCGCCTGCCGGATGTTGCGCAGGTCGATCTGGTCGAATTCGAAGGGCGCCAGGATCGGGGCCGCGAGGCAGGCGAGCGAGACGAGCACGACGACGACCAGGGACGCCACCGCCAGCCGGTGCCGGCGCAGCCGCTGCCAGAAGAGGCTCCGGCTACTCATAGCGGATGCGGGGGTCGAGGGCCCCGTACACGATGTCCGCCACGAGGTTGAAGAAGACCACCATCGTGGAGCCGAGGAGCAGGATTCCCATGAGGAGCGGATAGTCCCGCGCGAACATCGCGGTGACGAACATCCGCCCGATCCCGGGCCAGGAGAAGATCGTCTCCGTGATCACCGCCCCGGAGAAGAGCCCGGCCAGGTTCAGCGCCATCACCGAGACGACCGGGATCACCGCGTTACGGAGCGCGTGGCGCCAGACGACGACCCGTTCGGGCAGACCCTTGGCGCGGGCGGTCCGGACGTAGTCGGTCCGGAGCACCTCGAGCATGCTCGAGCGGAGGTAGCGCGACCACCCCGCCACGTAGCGGAAGGAGAGGACCGTGGCCGGCAGGATCAGGTGGAGCAGGTGATCGGCGAGCGACTCGACGCCGACCGTGCTCCTCCCCGACACCGGCAGCCAGCCGAGCCGCACCGCGAAGAGGAGCTGCAGGAGGAGGGCGAACCAGAAGACCGGCATGGCGATGCCGAGGAAGGACAGCCCCGTGCCGAGGTGGTCGAACCAGGAGTACTGGCGGATGGCGCTCGTCACCCCGAGAAGGAAGGCCAGGACCGCCGCGATCAGGAACGACGCCCCCATGAGCTCCAGCGTGGCGGGGAGCCGCTCCAGGATCATCTCCGAGACCGGTCGCGTCGTCGAGAAGCTGATCCCGAGGTCGCCGCGCACGACCCCGCCGAGCCAGCGGACGTACTGGACGGGAACCGGCTGATCGACGCCCAGCCGCTCCCGGTACGCCTCGATCGCCGCCGGATCGATGAAGCGGTCCTGCTGGAGGAGCGCCGCTTCGGGCCCCCCGGGCGCCGCCTGGATGACGGCGAACAGCAGGACCGTGATCCCGAGCAGGAGCGGGATCATCTGGAGCAGGCGGCGGACGACGTAGCGCGTCATGGCTCGGAGTCGGAGGACCGGCGCGGCCAATGTCGGCCCCGGCGAAGAGATCGGCCAATACTTTCGTACGAGCGGATGGGCACGAAGCGCCCGGGGTGCGCGTCGGCGCCCCAGACCCTCACGTCGCGACCGGGAGCCGCACGATGAGCGAGCAGAGTCGACGGTTCACCGACCGGGAGGTCGCGCTGATCCTGCGCCGTGCCACCGAGATCGACGAGGCGTCGGGGCCTCCCGCCGACCCCGGCGGCGGCCTCTCGCTCGACGACCTCCGCGAGATCGGCCGCGAGGTGGGCATCACCCCAGCGGCCATCGAGCGCGCCGTGGCTTCGCTCGGCCGCAGCGAGAGCCTGGCGGCGCGCTTCGCGGGCGCGCCCAGCGTCCGCAAGGCGGTCCACGTCGTCCCGGGAACGCTCGATCGCGAGGGGATCGCGGTGCTGGTGGCGGAGGTCGACGACCGGGCCGACGGCACCGGCACGGTGAGCGAGGCGCTCGGCTCGGTGCGCTGGACGGCCAGGGACCGGCTCAAGAGCACGCGGGTCTCGATCACGCCGCGGGAGACCGACACCTCGATCGAGGTCGTCGAGAAGGCGGAGCCCCGCCTCCGGCGGATCTTCAACCTGATGCCGGCGGCGTGGGGCCCGATGCTGGCCGCCCCCTGGATCGCGGCGGTCGCCGGAGATCCTCTGGCCATGATCGGCGTCGGCCTCGGCGCCGCGCTGGCCGGGGTGGCCGCCGGGCGAGCGGCCTGGTCGCTCGTCTCCGCCGCGAGCGATCGTCGGGTCAAGCGTCTCGCGGACCACCTCGCCGACGAGGCGAGCCGCGCGAGTCGGTCGTAGTCAGCGCAGCTCCCAGGCCCAGAGATTCCAGAAGCTCCCGAAGTTCGTCCCGCTGCCCCGGTACCCGACCACCCGGTCGCTCACCATCTCGGGAATCACGTTGTAGTAGATCGGCAGCATGCGCGCATCTTCGGCCAGCAGGCGCTGCGCCTCGTCGAGGAGCGGCTTGCGCGCCTCGAAGGCGATGTGACGGTCCGAGGCCCGCATGACCTCGTCGAGCTCCGGTGAGCAGAAGCGCGTCATGTTGTTCGGCCCGCCGCAACTGTAGAGGCCGGTGAAGCTCGGGTCGGCCGGGAGGAACCAGGCGCTCACCACCGCCTCCCAGTCGAAGCTGCGCCAGGTCTGCGTCCACGCCGCGCTCTCGAGGGTCCGGAAGTCGACCTCCACGCCGACGGCCTTGAGCTGGGCCTGGATCACCTGAGCGATGGCGATCCGGTCGGCGGTCCCGGCGCGGTTGAGCATCGTGAAGGCGAAGCGTCGGCCGTCCTTCACGCGAACGCCGTCGGGGCCGCGCGCCCAACCCGCCTCGTCCAGCAGGCGCGCCGCGAGCTCGGGGTCGTACCGCGAGGCGACGACGTCGGGTGCGTGGTAGGGGCTGGTGGGGTTGATCGGCGTCTCCGCCACCCTCACGGTGCCCTCCATGAGCTGATCCGCGATCGCGTCCCGGTCGATCGCGTGGAAGAGCGCCCGCCGCACGGAGCGGTCGGAGAAGAGCGCCTCGGCGCGCTCCGTGTTCAGCCCCAGGTCGAAGTGCATGAAGGTGTTGGAGCTGATCAGGTGCGTCTCGTACCCCTCCTGCCCCCGCACCTCCTCGACCTGCGTCGGCTCGAGCCGGGCGTAGTGGTGCTGGCCCGCCTGCATGGCGTTGAGGCGGGTGTTGGAGTCGGGGATGAACGACCAGACGATCTCGTCGATGGCCGGGCGGTCCGGACCGCGCCAGTAGTCCTCGTTGCGCACCACGCGGATGTACTCGCCGGCGCGCCACTCGGCGAAGCGGAAGGGCCCGGTGCCCACGAGCTCGTCGCCGCGGTTGTAGGGGGTGTAGTCGACGATCTCCTGCGTCGTCATGCCGCCGAGGACGTGCTCGGGCAGGATCGCCTCGAAGAGGCCCGCATAATATCCCCGTGGGCCGTCCCAGGTGAAGACGACCGTGTGGTCGTCCGGCTCGGCGCACTCGAGAATCCCGAGGTACCAGTCGCGGTTGTACGTCTGCGAGTTCTCGCTCGTCACGAAGCGCCAGGTGAAACAGACGTCCTCGCTCGTGAACGGCTCTCCGTCGTGCCACCGCACGTCTTCGTGAAGGCGCCAGGTCATCTGGAGCGTGCCATCGGGATTCTCGACGATCAGCCCGTTCTCGAGCGTCGGGATCTCGCGGGCCAGCACCGGGACGTAGCGGTTGTTCTCGTCGGTCGTGACGAGCCCCTCGACCATGCTGAAGTGGATGTCCACCAGCATCTGGCTGGTGAAGGCGTTGAGCACGTCGACCTCGCGCTCGTACGCCACGCGCAGGATCCGGCGGCCGTCGGCGGACCCCAGGGGATCGCGCGCCTCACCTCCGCACGCCGCCAGCGCCAGCGCGGCGAGCCAACCCGCCAGGGCGCGCGAGCACGCCCCGGGGCGCGGGACGGGAACCCTCGTTCGCGACTCAGGCATCGAACATCTCCACGGTCCGGTTCGAGTGCATGCGCCCGTACAGATAGGCGACGAAATCGGCGGTGCGCCCGGCCGCGCGCGCCGACGTCCACGCCGACGACACCGTCGGCTCGCCCCACCAGTACGACCAGATGAGGACGGCCCGCGCCGGCGCGGAGACGAAGGCCATGCGGTTGAGCACCCACCCCTCCCCGCCGGTGAGCGCCTGCGCGCGGAGCCAGTCGGTGGCCTCCTCCCGGGAGCGGCCGAGGGCGTGAAGGCGCCACGCCGCGCCCGTGCCGATGGCGGAGCGGTACCGGTTCATGAGCCCCTGCACCCGGTCGTCGTCGCCTTCGTCCCAGCCGATCATGGAGAGGCCCGTGTCGGCGATCCCCTCGAAGACCGACGAGCTGGCCGTGTTCACCACGGAGAGCAGGTTGTCGGCGGGCGCGCGACCCTCCCGCGCCCACGTCTCGCGCAGCTTGAACTGCACGTAGTGCCCGGGATAGCCCTCGTGCACGGCGAGGTGGCGGAGGCCCGGCCGCGTCAGCACCGGCTCGACGTTGAGCTCGACGGTGCGGCGCAGGTAGTCGCAGCGGGCGTTGAACGGGACCCCGGTCACCGCCTTCACGCGCATCCCGTCCGACTCCTCCGCGGGGATCTCGACCACCCGCTCGTTGGTCCGCCGCCACGCTTCGGCCAGGAGCTCCCGGGACACCTCCTCGACGGCCTCGGCCGGCACGCGGTTCCGCTCCTCCCAGGCAGCCGCCCGAGCCCGGAGGTCCCCGTGGTAGCCCATCGTCCCCAGCCGTTCGTGGAGCTCCGCGCGGAGCCCGTCGAGCACGTCGTCCGCCACGGGCTCGGCCGGCATCTGCAGGAAGGAACCGAGCTGCCGGCGGAAGTCGAGCCCCTCGGACCGCCAGCGGATGAACGCCCGGGTCGAGTCGGCGAGCTGTGCGTAGTAGGTGCGCCGATCCGGCTCCGGGAGCGCCGCGGCGCCCGCTCCGAGCTCGCGCCAGCGTGCGGCGGCCGCCGCGTAGTCCGGGAACGGCTCGGGCTGGTAGGCACCTTCGACATCCATGTTGAGCACGGCGAGGCCGGTCTGGTCACCGCTCTCGTCCCGGTAGAGCGCGTCGACGCCCAGGATCGCGCGCGTGACCTCCCGCCCGAAGTCGAGCGTTCGATCGGAGAGCGGAGGCGGAGTGGCGGGCGTCATCCGGATCGTGCGTGGGCGTTCGTGGGGAGCCCGGCCCGTGCCCGCCGCACCATCTCGTCGGCGATCAGGCGCACCGGGATCGAGCCCCAGGAGAGGAAGTCGTCGTGGAAGGCCCTCAGGGAGAAGCGGTCGCCGAGGAGCCCCATCAGCTCGGCCCGAAGCTGGTGGATGGCGTCGGTCCCGACCAGGTACATGAGCGCCGCGCCCGGGAACATGCTGTTCTTGACCGCCTCGGCTCGTGCGGCCGACTCGGCCATCCCTGCGGTCTCGATGTAGTAGGCGGCCGCCTCGTCGAGCGTCATGCGGCCGTGGTGGAGCTCCACGTCGACGACGGCGCGCGCCGCCATGCGCACGCGCCCCGCATGCTCGGCGTAGACCTCGAGCGGTGTCAAGCCGCCGGCCTCGGCCATGAGATCGGTCGCGTAGCACGCCCACCCCTCGGCC
>CALJLC010000306.1 GCA_937982605.1 uncultured Gemmatimonadales bacterium
AGCGGCTCGCCCTGTAGCGCGAGCAGGTCGACCGGGGCGGCTCCCTGCAGCCGCAGCCGCACGATCTTGTCGGCGATGCCGCCCGGGACCTCGCCGAGCACCTCCTTCACCCGGCGCCGGATCCGCTCCGGCTCCGGCGGAGTCACCTTCACCGGCGCCAGCGCGACGACCGGCCGTCCCGGAATCGCATGAAAGGCGACGCGCCCCGACTCGAGCTCGACGGTGAGGAAGCCCTTCTCGTCCGCGGCCTCGCGCCACGGGTCCAGGGCCACGCGCTCCAGCGAACCGGCGTACCAGACGCCCTCGGTCAGCTTGGAGCGCGCGTGCTCTCCGCCGAGCGCCACGTAGCTCCACTCGGTCGGGTCGACGAGGAGGCCGCCCGTGCCCGCGCCGGACACCTCGGCGTGTAGCACCAGCACGTTCCACCGCATGCGCGGGTCCGGATCGGGGAGCGTCGGCGGCTGTCGGCGCACCGCCCGGTACGGCACCAGGCACGCGTGCAGGCCCAGGCGCTCGATGAGGATCGAGCGCGTGAGGCCGGTCGCGGCCTCGACGTTGGGAAAGCTGTCCAGCACCGCCAGAGCGCCCGGATCACCCCCACGCCGCGGGGTGTCGCGCGGGCCGGCAACCATGAGGACGGGGACGTCGGGCAGCCCGATGCGGAGCGCCTCGAGGCCCCTCGCCAGCGCCACGACGGCGCTCGCCGGCGGGTCGGGCCGGTCGAAGACGTCCCCGGAGACGACCACCGCCCCCGGCCGGAGCCGGATCACCTCCTGGACGGCCCGGTCGAAGGCCGCCGCCACGTCCCGCTCGCGCATGTTGGCGTCGCGCTCGATCCGGCCGTAGGCGCGAAAGCCGAGGTGCAGGTCGGAGAGGTGCGCGACGATCACGTGCCGTCGGGCCCCCAGACGACGAAGCCTCCGCCCCGGAGCAGAGCCCCGTCGAGCCGCTCGAGCGTGGCCGAGGAAAGGCCGGTGCGTCCGCCGAGCGGGCGCAGCGCGTCGGTGTCGACGAGGATCAGGTCGTACGGGTGGTCGAGGCCCGCCACGAGGTCGTCCAGGTTGCCGGTGAGCACCCGCATCCGCTCGTCGCTCGCGATGGCGAGGCCGGTGCCGAACCAGTCGCGGCCCAGCTCGACGGCGGCCGGCGTCCGCTCGAGGACGTCGACCGTCGAGAGCGGATGCTCCCTCAGGATCGCGTGCGGCGCCGAGGACGCCCCCCCACCGACCAGGAGGACGCGCACCTCCGTGTCGAGATCCGGCATCCGCGTCCGCCACGCCGAGACGTCCCACGGGCGCGTCGGAGCCCCCTCCAGCTCCTGTCTCCGGCGGACATGGCCGTGGTCGAACAGCGTCCGCTCGGCCACGTCGGCCACCGGAAGGCGGCGGTCCTCGACCCGCACCTCGCCGGTGGTGGTCGGACGGCGGGCGCGCACCTCGAGCTCGGTCCGCCACGCGAGGACCCCTCCGTAGACCATGCCACCGGTCGAGAGCATCACCAGGCAGACCACGAGCAGCGAGCCGGGCATCGGTGCGATCGGCAGCAGAAAGCCGGTGATCACGAAGCCGAGGGCACCCCCCAGCGCGGCCGCGGGGGCGGGCGCCGAGAGATGCCCGCCCGGGTCGTCGGCCGCGACCGCCCCCAGTCCTCCCACGAGGCTTCCCGCGGCGTACAGCGGGAGACCGGCCAGGAGGGCCAGGCCCAGCCCCTGCCCCGCCGCCCCGACACCGAGCTCGGGCATCACGGACCACAGCGTCCCGAACACCGCCGCCAGCAGGAAGGCCAGGAGGCAGAAGATCCACCGCCGCCGAAGGCGCTCGACCACATCCGGCCCCGGGCGGGGCGCGCTCCAGAGGCCTCCCCCGAACGCGATCCCCTCGGTGGCGAGGATCGTGGTGAGGGATCGCATGAAGCCGGTGCCCCCGTAGAGCAGGACCCCCAGCGCCACCTCCGCCGCGACCGCCGCGCTCGCACCGATCATCAGCGGCGGGAGCCACTCGAGCCGGGGTGACCGGAGGGTCGCCTCCGACCCCGCGCCGTTCATTCGTGCGTCGTCGAGAGTCGGCCGCGATGGAAGAGCAGGGCCGGTTCCTCGCCGACCCACGACTCGAGCACGCGACCGACGAGGATCGAATGGTCCCCTCCCTCGAGGACCTCGTGGAGGGCGCACTCCAGCCATCCGGTCGTCGCGTCGAGGATCGGGGCGCCGGTGCTTCCGGGCCGCCACGCGACGGAGTCGAAGCGCCCCTCCGACGGTTCCTTGGCGAAGCGCATCGCCGCTTCGCCCTGATCACCGGAGAGGATGTTGACAGCGAAGTGCTTCCCCTCGACCAGGCGGTCGTGCGAGGTGGAGGTGTGCCCGATGCACACCAGCACGAGCGGCGGATCGAGGGAAACGGAGGTGAAGGAGTTCGCGGTCAATCCGAAGGGTGTGCCGGCTTCGTCGACGGCGGCGACGATCGTCACTCCCGTGGGCCAGGACCCCATGACGTCGCGCAGGGTCGGGCGTCCCCCGTCTGGTGCAACGGTCATTTCAGCTTGCTCGGCGTGGGCGCGGCGCTAGCTTGTGCCTCGAGGGAGTCCCCGGCGCCCGGCAGGCCCGAACCGACGCACAACGAGTTGATGCGTAAGCACTTACTAGCGATCGCGCTCATCATAACCGGCGCTCCGGGCTGCGACAACGTGGG
>CALJLC010000307.1 GCA_937982605.1 uncultured Gemmatimonadales bacterium
TGATCGCCATCATCTCGGAGCGGGTCATGCCCTCGACGTACGGCTTCACGACGAGTGGAGACTCCATCATCCCCACGAAGATGTTCGACGCCGTGCACAGTGTCTCGGCGCCGGAGGTGCGCATCGTCCGCTGCATGATCCACGCGGCCCCGCGCACGATCCGCTGCATGATGCCGAGGTGGTACAGCACGGTCATCAGCGACGAGATGAAGATGATGCTGGGCAGGACCCGGAAGGCGAAGAACGCCCCCGTCCGTGCGACCCCCTCCCCGGACGCGGTGAAGGCGCCGCCTTCGGAGAGCGTCCCCACGGCGACCTCGTTCTCCACCAGGTTGCCGAAGACGAACCGGCTCCCTTCCTCTCCGTAACCGAGAACGGCGTGCACCACGTGGTTGATGCCGTCGAAGGCCGCCACGCCGAGCGGGGTGCGGAGCACCAGCAGCGCGAAGGCGACCTGCAGCCCGATCCCCCACGCGACGAGCCGCCAGGAGATCGCCCGGCGATCCGAGGAGAGCGCCCACGCGAGCAGCACCAGGAGCGCGAGGCCGAGCACGGCGCGGAGTCTGGCTTCGATCAAGGCGTGCCGGTCGGGTGGGGGCCGGAGGGCGCGGCCATCATACTCGGGAGCCCGAGGGCGGGGCGAGGGGTAAGCCGGAGGGCATCCCTTCCGTACGGTCGCCCATGACGCGACGAACCGAGCCCACCCCCCGTTCCCGCCCGAGCTTCCTCGCCGCGCGCCGACGGCCGGCCCTCCTCGTGGGGGTCGTGCTCGTGGCGGCCACGGCGTGCACCGGCTTCGACGTGGCATTCCGCAACAAGGAGCCGTTCTCGCCGCCCCCGGTCTACACCGAATGGTGGGAGGCCACGGAGGCGTGCTCGGGACTCTCCGGAGACATGTCCCGGATCTCGTGGTACACCGCGCTCTCGATCACTTCGGACGCCCTGGTCGCGCGGGGGCTGTGGAGCCCGCCCCACGAGATCGTGCTCGTGAAGGGCTACGAGGACGACGAGGTGACCGTACGCCACGAGATGCTGCACGACCTGCTCTCCGGCGATCCGTCCCACGAGTCCCCGCTCTGGGAGACGTGCGGGCTCATCCCGGACTGATCCCCGCCCCCCGTGCCGACCCGGGGGACCCGGGTTACACTGCGCCGGTCCCCGCGAACGCTCGACCGGGAAGCCCCGATGCGGACCGCACCTGACGCCCTCGTACTCCTCCTGCTGGCCGCCGTCGCGGTGCCCGCCTCCTGGCCGGTGGCTCCCCTCCACGCCCAGAGCGTCGGCCAGGCCGGCCGCTCCGGGGATGGCATGGTGAGCGCCGCCCACCCGCTGGCGACCGCCGCCGGGGTGCGCATGCTCGAAGAAGGTGGAAACGCCGCGGACGCGGCCGTCGCGGCGGGCTTCGCGATCGCCGTCGTCGAGCCGACCATGAACTCGATCGGCGGCCGCAACCAGATCCTGGTGCGGACGTCGGACGGGGAGTTCCACGGGATCGACGGGACGACCCAGGCTCCGTGGGACTACGACTTCGCCACCGCGCCCCGGGCCTCGTTCGGCTACGCGGTCATCGGCATCCCGGGTGCGCTCGACGGCCTGATCCGCCTGCACGAGGAGCACGGCTCCCTGCCCCTGGCCAGGGTGATGCAGCCGGCGATCGAGAATGCCGAGGAGGGATTCAGGATACTGACCGGCGACGCCGCACGGCAGGCGTCCGGCGCCGAGGAGGCGCTGCAGTTCCCGGGAACCGCGGCGGCCTACTACAAGGGGGATGGATCTCCGTATCGCGTAGGCGAAGTCCTGAGGCAGCCGGACTACGCGCAGACGCTGCGCGCGATCGCGCTCGGGGGCCGGGACGTCTTCTACTCGGGAGAGATCGCCGAGCGGATGGCCGCCGACTTCGCGGCGAACGGCGCCACGGTCGACCTGGCCGACCTGAAGCAGTACCGGGCCGAGGACAGCCGGATCGTCCGCGGGAGCTACCGCGGCTACGACATCGTCGGCACCGATGTGCCGGCGGCCGGGGTGCTCTCGATCCAGGCGCTCCAGATCATGGAGAACTTCGATCCGTCGTCGATGAGCGAGGCCGAGTGGTTCGCGGTGACGGGACAGGCGCTCGCCATGGCTCAGCGGGAGATGGCCGTGCTCGGCGCCGACACCGGCGCTGCGCGGGCCACCTCCAAGGAGTACGCCGCCCGACTCGCGGCCGAGATTGCCGCGCCGGGCCGGCCGGCGGCCGGCTCGGGCAGCCCGCTGCCGCCTCTCGGCCCCCGGGGAGACGGTCAGGGACATACGACACACCTCTCGACGGCCGACGCCGACGGCATGGTGGTGTCGCTGACGCAGACGCTCGGCCCGAACATGGGCTCGAAGGTGGTCACGCCGGGGCTCGGCTTCCTGTACGCCTCGACGCTCGGCGGCTACCTGGGCACGATGACGGAGCCCGGGATGCGGGCCCGATCCAACATCTGTCCCTTGCTCGTGCTCCGCGACGGCCAGGTCGTCCTCGTCCTGGGCGCGGCGGGCGGGGGGATGATCCCGCCGGCGGTGGTGCACGCGATCACGCGCGTCGTCGACTTCGGCATGGAGCTGCCCCACGCGCTCGAGGAGCCTCGGGCCGTGGGCGGCGTCTCCGGCAACCCGCTTTCCGCCGAGACGTCGCCCGGGATCGGCTGGACCGAGGCGGAGCTCGCGGAGATGCGCGCGCTGGGGCTGGAGGTGCGCCCGGTCGAGCGCTCCGGCGCCTTCGGCCGAGTGCACGGCATCCAGTTCGACGCGGCCACGGGCACGTGGATCGGCGCCGCCGACCCGGACTGGGAGGGGCTGGCGTACGGACCGGGAGGGCGCTGAGCCTCCGCGTCGTCGGGGCGGCGGCCGGGAACGGCCGCCGCGCACGGCTCACTCGGCCCGCAGCGCCTCGGTCGGGCTCAGCTCCGCCGCCCTTCGCGCCGGCAGCCAGGTAGCCAGGCCCGCCACTCCACCGACGAGCGCCAGCGCCGCACCCCAGGCGACCGGGTCCGCGGGACCGACGCCGAAGACCAGCCCTCGGAGCGCCGAGGCCACGGGGACCGCCAGCAGCGCCCCGACGACGAGCCCCGACGCCACCACCCGGACGCCGGAGCCCAGCAGGTGGCGCACGACGGAGGGCGGCTCGGCGCCCACGGCCAGCCGGACGCCGATGTCCCGCGTCCTCCGGCCGACCTCGTGGGCCACGACGCCGTAGAGGCCCACCGCGGTGCAGAGCAGGGCCAGCAGCGCGAAGCCCGCCAGGAGCGCGAGGGCGAAGCGGCGCGGCGCCATCGCCTCGTCCACGTAGGAGCGTAGCGTGCCGAGGTCGTGCACGGGGATCCGCGGATCGAGGGCGCGCACGGCCTCGCGCACGCCGGCGGCCAGGGTGGCGGGGTCCCCCGTCGTGCGCACCACGAAGGAGACGTCGCGCGACGCCTCCTGGCGATACGGCACGTAGACGGCCTCGCGTCCGTCCGCATCGAGCCGCTCGTGCCGCACATGCTCGACGACGCCGACGACCCGGGCCTCGACGGCCCGACCGTCGAGGGGAATGCCGATCGTCCGGTCGAGCGCCGAGCCACCGCCCGGTGTCAGACGTCCCGCGAGCCGCTCGTCGATCACCACGACGCGCTCGGTCTCGCTCAGGTCCTCCTCCGGGGTGAAGACGCGCCCCTCCAGGATCCGGGTACCCATCGCGTCGAAGTACCCGGACGAAACGACCCGGAAGTCCGCGCGGTTTTCCCGCCACTCCGTCTCGGGCTGGCCGGGCAGCCCGTACGGCTGGGTCCACCGGTCTCCCGAGAGGGGCAGGCCGCCGACCAGGCCGACGGCCTGGACCTCGGGGTGCGCCGAAAGGCCGCGGCTGAGCTCCGCCATGAACGTCGCGCGGTCACCCGGGCTCCGGTACGTGTCCGGCACCCGGAGCGACACCGAGAAGGTCAACGCCCCGTCCGCGTCGAAGCCGGGACGCACCGCGTCCAGCGCGGACACGGTGCGCAGGAGCAGCACCGCCCCGAGGGCCAGCGCGAGCGAAAGGGCCACCTGGCCACCCACGAGGGCCCGGCGCGCGCCGGAGCGGCGCGGCCCCCCGCGCACGACGCGGGACCCGACGGCCGACCTCGCCTCCGTCCCGGTCGCGCGGATGCCCGGCAGCACCGCGAAGAGGAGGACGGCCACGCCGGCCACCACGGCGCCGAAGACGAAGGCACGCCCGCTCAGCGTCACGCCGCCCGCCGGGGCCAGGCCCGGGGGGACGATTCGCGGCACGGCCCCGAGGAGGAGCGTGGCCACCCCGAGCGCGGCGACGAAGCCGCCGGCCCCCAGAACGGCACCCTCCACCGCGAGCTGACGGAGCAGCCGGACCCGGCCGGCGCCCGCCCGCGCCCCCACCGCGGACCCCCGCGCCCCCGCCGGAGCCGCGCACGGGCC
>CALJLC010000308.1 GCA_937982605.1 uncultured Gemmatimonadales bacterium
CAGCCCGTGAGGCCACGGCCGACGCGCTCTTCCAGGCCATGCTCGCGCTCGAGCGGAAGCTGTCCGCTCGGTGCGCGGCGTCGAACCAGATCCCCGCGATCTCGGCGGATCTCCAGCGCATCGCGGTCCTGCAGGAGCGCGCCCAGCTCATCGACGCTCCGGTTACGGAGTTTCTCGGTTTCGCGTGCGGCGGCATCCTTGCGGAGGGGGCGACGGACATCCGCATCGAGCCCGACTCCGTCATGCTCTCCGTCGGGGGCACTCAGCAATTCACCGCGACCGTCCTCGTTGTCCAGCCACCCGAGCGGACGCGGGAGCTCCTCGGCGGCGAGGTGCTCTGGGATGCGTCCGAGATCGCGACGATCGGGAGCTCGAGCGGGCTCCTCGAAGCGGTCGCTCAGGGTTCGGGCGATGTCACCGCGTCGGTGGAGCTGTACCCGGGGGGGTACTACATCCAGCCTCTTCGCCGCACTCGCGTCACCGTCCGCGGTCCGATCACGCTCGAGGTGACCCCCACCGGCCCGATCGTCTTCGCGACCCAGCAGTGGACCGTGTTCGACGGCGTCGTGCGGGACTCCGTGACCGGCGATCCGGTGAACGAGATCGAGATCGAGTGGGAGGCCCTGGACCCGTCGCTCGTCGACGTTTCGCTCGGCCAGGCGGGTGAGGGAATCCCGGTCCTGAACGGCAGGAAGGTCGAAGGCGTGCGCCCGGGCTCGAGCAGCGTGCGCGCCTGCGCCGGCGAAGGGTCGGAAGTGTGCACCGAGATCGAGGTCCAGACGGTGTGGAACATGACCGGTACCTGGTCCTTCCAGGAGACGCTGACGACCCAACTCGAGCCTCCGGAGTCCGAGACGTGCTTCATCGAGGGCACGGCGACCCTCGAGCAGCACGGGACCTCGTTCAGCGGGACGTCGAGCGAGTCGGGGAGCTGCACCTACGATCCGGGCGACGGCTCCGAGCCGGAGAGCCGGTCGTTCCAGGCGACCGGGATCATCTCGAACGGGTTCGTCTCGGGCATGCAGTACGGCTACACGGTCGTGGTCGCGGGTGACGTGTGCACATCCTCCGGCGTGCTGAGCGGTGCGAACGGCCTGGCGGAGTCCGCGAGCGGCACGACGCGGTGCGAGAGCTCCGACGGGTACACTTCCTCGGGGCCGACGAACGGCGAGTGGACGGGGGGATCGCACCACACGAGGCTGAGGACGGGAGGCGGCTGAGCGCGGGGCCGCCCACACCGGCGCGGGCCCGGAGGGGTCGAGGCGAGGGTGTGGGCGGCCTGTCCGTGTTTGGTCCGGTGCGACGCGGATTACCTTTACCCGACTCTCGGGACCTCCACCGGACGCGGCCGCCCTCATGTCGGACAACCCGGTCTGCAGCCTCATCGACCTCCTCGACCTCGAGGAGATCGAGCGCAACATCTACCGCGGCTCGAACCGGGACATCGGGACGGGGCGGATCTTCGGCGGCCAGGCGCTCGCGCAGTCCCTCGTGGCGGCGCGGCGGACCGTCGAGGACGACTGGGCGGCCCACTCGCTGCACGGCTACTTCATCCTCGAAGGAGACCTTTCGGCACCCGTCGTCTACTTCGTGGATCGTCTGCGGGACGGACGCAGCTACGCGACGCGGCGGGTCACCGGCATCCAGTACGGTGAGGCGATCTTCAACATGTCGGCCTCCTTCCATCGGGAGGAGGAGGGGGTGGCGCATCAGATGGAGATGCCGAGCGTGCCGCCCCCTGACGCGTTCCGCCCGGAGCTCGAGAACATCCGGGAGCACGCGGCCGAGATCCCTGAGTCGGTCCGGGGCGTGATCACCCAGGACCGCCCGCTCGACATCCGTCCGGTCGACGCGGTGGACCCCTTCGACCCGAAGCCGGGCATTCCGCGCCAGATGTACTGGATCCGGACGATGGGGCGCGTCGAGGGCGGGCCGATGCACCACCAGGCGATCCTGGCGTACGCCTCCGACTTCGGCCTCCTGGGCGCGGCGCTGCGGCCGCACGGGCTCACCTTCCGCGACCCGCGGGTGATGGTGGCCAGCCTCGATCACGCGCTCTGGTTCCATCGGCCGTTCCGGGTGGACGCGTGGCTCCTGTACGTCGTGGACAGCCCGGCGTCGGGCATGGGGCGAGGCTTCTCGCGGGGGACGTTCTTCACCGAGGGCGGGGAGCTGGTGGCCAGCGTCGCGCAGGAGGGTGTGGTGCGCCTGCGGCGGGATCCGGGCAGGGGCGGGAAGTCGTGAGGCGGACGCCGCACCGGTGAAAGGGGCGGGGCCGGTTCCCGGGATGGTCTCTGTGGGGATCGCCGGCGGCAGCGCCGCGGGGAAGTCGACCGTGGTCGCCGAGCTCGTGGCGCTCCTGGGTGAGGAGCGAACGGCCGTGCTGCGCCACGACGCCTACTACCACGACCTCTCCCACCTCCCGTTCGAGCGGCGCATCGAGGTCAATGTCGATCATCCGGACAGTCTGGAGACGTCGCTCCTGGTGGAGCACGTTCGAGCGCTCGGATCGGGACGCCCCGTCGAGATGCCCGACTACGACTTCGTGTCGCAGACGCGGGGCTCTCGAGGGATCGTCGTGCAGCCCGCTCCGGTGCTGATCGTCGAAGGGCTCTTCACCCTCTTCGACGAGCGGCTCCGGCAGCTCTGGGACCTGGCCGTCTTCCTCGAGACCACGGAGTCGGAGCGGCTCGATCGGCGGATCCTGCGCGACGGGGAAGAACGCGGCCGCGATCGCGCGGCGGTCGTGGCTCAGCACGAGGGCGTGGTTCAGCCGATGCACGAGCGCTTCGTCGAGCCGAGCCGGGCCCACGCCGACGTGGTGATCCGGGGCGGAGGCCACAACCGCGAGGCGATCGCGGAGCTGGCGGAACGGGTGCTTGCTCTGATGGAGGGCGGGATCCGACCCCTCCCCTGACAGGGCGCTTCGCTCGGACGCTGCGCGCCCGACCCTCTCCGGGGAGGACTCGGATCCGGCCCGCGACCGCGGAGCGGCACCCGAGGCGGGGGCTTTGCGAGGCCCACGACCAGGGGCGCCCCGCCTCGGCTCGTTGAAGACGCAGCGGGTGACCCGCGTAGATTCACCCGACGGTGGTACGTGAGCACGAATGGAGGGCCGATGAGCTCGTACGGGACGGTGCATCTGATCACCAGCTTCATGGCGATCGTGGCCGGGGGCTGGGTCGTGCTCATCCCGAAGGGCACTCGGTGGCACCGGACGCTCGGGCATCTCTACGCCATGTCGATGCTGGGCGTGCTGGCCTCGGCGTTCGCCATCTACGACCTGACGGGGTCGTTCGGCCCCTTCCACTTCGCCGCGATCGTCGGATCGGTCACGCTGGCGGGCGGGCTCTGGACCGTCCTCATGCGCCGGCCGAAGAAGAACTGGATCACGGCCCACGCCATCTGGATGTCCTGGTCGTACATCGGGCTCATCGCCGCCTTCTTCGCGGAGTCCCTGACCCGCTTCGTGATGCCCCGTCTGGCCCCGGTTCTGGCGAGCAACGCGCAGGCGTGGGGCGCCTTCTGGACGTCCGTGGCCGTGGCGTCGTTCGCGGTCTTCGGCGTCGGCTGGTGGCTCGTGAAGACGCGACTCCCGGCGGCGGTGGCGGCCACGCCGGCGGCGATGCGTCAGGAGCGCCGCGCGCTCGAGGTCGAGGTCGGGTAGGGAGCGGTTGCGGCGGCCCGGCGCCGCCGAATTCCGGTCCGGGGCTCCGTTGACACCCCCCGGGGGGCTCTCTACCTGTTGGTGCTCTGCCGGACCGGGGGCCACCCGCGACCGCCGACCCGCG
>CALJLC010000309.1 GCA_937982605.1 uncultured Gemmatimonadales bacterium
GGTCGTCTACGAGGACGGCCGCGTCACCGGCCGGCCCGGGAGCGGTCGGCCCGCCGAGCGGACGCCGTGGACGGCGGCGGGCGCGGATGCCGCTCGCGGTGCGGAGGCGCGTCCATGATCGGCCTCGGGCTCCTCCTCTCGCTCGCGGTAACTCAGGCCCCGCAGCCTCAGCTCCCGCCGCCGCAGCTCCCCGAGCCGTTTGCGACCCCCTGGAACCGCGCGATCCCGCGCATCGTCGAGCGGCCCGCCGGGGCCACGCTCTCCGTCCCCGACGGCTTCCACGTCGAGGTCTTCGCCGACGGGCTCGAGAACCCCCGTCGCATGGCGCTCGCGCCGAACGGCGACGTCTTCGTGGCGGAGAGCCGGGCTGGCGAGATCGTCGCGCTGCGCGACACCGACGGCGACGGCGTCGCCGATCTCCGCGAGATCTTCGCCTCGGGCCTCGCACGCCCCTACGGCCTCGCGTTCCACGACGGACACCTCTTCGTCGGCAACAACGACGCGGTCGTGCGCTTCGCGTACACGCCCGGTCAGCTCCGGGCCGAGGGTCCCCCGGAGACGCTCGTCGACCTGCCGCTCTCGAGCGACGCCATCGATCGCGACACCGCGGAGCGGCTCGGGATCGACGTCAGCCGGACCCGAGGCTTCAACCACTGGACGCGCAACCTCGTCCTCGCGCCCGACGCGCAGAAGATGTACGTGGCCGTCGGCTCGGCGACGAACGCCACGCCGGGCACCGACCCCCGGCGGGCCGCGATCAACGAGTACGACCTGGACGGCTCCGGTCACCGCGTCTTCGCCAGCGGGCTCAGGAACCCCGTCGCGATGGCCTTCCAGCCGGGCACCTCGACGCTCTGGACCGCCGTGCACGAGCGGGACCACCTGGGCGACGAGCTCGCGCCCGACTACGTGACCTCGGTCGTCGACGGGGCCTTCTACGGGTGGCCCTACGACTACATCAGACCCAAACCCGAGCCGATCCTGAAAGGGGCCCGCCCCGACATTGTCGCGACCACGCGGGTGACGGACATCCTCCTCCCGGCGCACGCCGCCCCGATGGGGATGCTCTTCTACACGGGCGATCAGTTTCCCAAGGAGTACCGGAACAGCGCCTTCGTCGCGCTGCACGGCTCGATCAATCGCCTCGACCTCGTCGGCTACTCGGTGGTCCGGATCCCGTTCGAGGACGGCCGGCCGAGCGGACCGCCGGAGGACTTCCTGACCGGCTTCATCGTCCGCGATGACGAGGAGAAGGAGGTGTGGGGGCGACCGGTGGATGTGATCCAGGACCGGGACGGGTCGGTGCTGCTGACGGATGATGCGGGGGGGCGGGTGTTTCGGGTTCGGTATGGGCCGGGGGGGTGAGGGGGGGCGTCGCGCCCTCGGGGCGTGCCCCATGGTGCCCGAAAGCGCATGCGATCGGCCTGATCCGTCATTGAGCGACACCCGGGCAGACGCCAGATTGCGACATGACCAAGGAAGCCCTCCTCGAGGAGATCCTGCGGCTCGCCCCCGAAGAGCGCCTCGAGCTGCTGGAGGCGGCGTGGGACGTCGTGTCCGTCGACCAGGAGTCGATTCCCGTACCGCAGTGGCATCGGCAAGTCCTCGCCGAGCGCCCGGGATCGACCGGCGAAGAGGTTCCGTGGGACCGCGTGCGCGAGCGCCTGCGGAAGCGGCCTGAGGAGTGATCGTTCGCTTCCTGCGGGAAGCGGTGGAGGACGCGGAGCACGCCTTCGACTGGTACGAAGCTCAACGGGAGGGGCTCGGCGGCCCGGGGTTGCTCACGGCCCTGATGTTACATCATGATGTATGCATGCCCATGGCCCGTACCCAACTCTCCTTCGAGCGTGAGACGCTCCAGCGCGCCCGCCGCCGAGCGGTCGAGATGGGGATCTCGCTGGCGGAGTACGTCCGCCGGCTTGTCGACGCCGACCTCAGCCAGGGTCCCCCGTCCACCTCTGCGGAGACCGTGTTCGATCTGGGAAGCTCCGATGGATCGGACATCGCGTCGGACAAGGACCGGATGATCGCGGAGGCGATCGCGCAGGGCCGTCGTTGAGGAGCGTCTTCATCGATACGTCCGTCTGGTACGCCGCCGCGGATTCGGCCGATCGGAGCAACGGGCGGGCGCAGGAGATCATCGCGTCGGCGAGCCATCGGGTGACCACGGATCACGTGCTCGCCGAGACGTGGGCTTTGCTGCGCTGGCGGATCCATCGCGAGGCTGCCGAGGCCTTCTGGCGGGGCATCCGGAGCGGTGTCGCCGCGCTAGAGCCCGTGGGCGCGGCCGACCTGGAGGTGGCCTTCTCGATCGGGCGCGACTTCGCGGATCAGGACTTCTCCTTCGTGGATCGCACCAGCTTCGCTTCGATGGTCCGTCTCGGCATCGAGCAGGTCGCGTCGTTCGACGTCGACTTCGGGGTGTATCGCTACGGGCCCCGGCGAGAGCGGGCGTTCGAGGTGATTCGGTAGGGGACTAAGGCTGGTCCCACACCCCTCGCACGAACCCCTCCACCTCGTCCGTATCCCACACCGCCTCTCCGTGCCGGAGGATCAGAATCCGCCCCTCCCGGTCGACGACCCACGTCGTAGGCAGCCCCCGCATCCCGTACGCCGCCGGAATCGGATCCACCTCCAGGTAGATCGGCAGGTCGTATCCGTACTTCCGCAGGAACGTCCGCACCGGCCGCTCCCCCTCCGCCGCCACGATGAGGAACTCCACGTCCGTGTCGGCCAGCCGGTCCCGGAGCCGCTCGATCGAAGCCAGCTCCCGGACGCACGGCGTGCACCACGACGCCCACAGGTTGATGAACAGCACCCGCCCCCGGAACGCCTCGAGTGGAACCGGCTCGCCGTCGAGCGGACGGATCGTCCAGTCGTAGTCGGCGTGGCCGTAGACGGTGAGGCCGTCCGGCGCCGCCTCCTGTGCCGCGACCTCCCCCGGTCCGGTCATCCCGAGCGCTCCCACAACCGCCCCCGCGATCGCCGCGCTACCGACCCACCTGCTCACGCCCGGGCGCCTCGCGCCCACGCCCGCCCGCGAGCGGGCGTTCGTCACCGCCCCACCCCCCACCGCACCCCCATCATCACCCACCGCCCCCGCATCGGCCCATACACGTACGCCGTATCGAACGCATCCCCGAACGGATTCGCCGGATCGACGAGCGGCGACGGCTGCCGGTAGTCCAGCAGGTTCTTCACCGACAGGTACGCCTCGGCCCCGTCCGCGAAGCGCCACGCAGACTGCACGTTGTGGATCGCGTAGGTGGGGGAGCGCTCCGCGCGCTTGAAGGGGGCCTCGTAGGCCGGCAGTCGCATGGGACCGGTGACGCTGCCCGTGTAGTCGAAGCGCAGCGGCAGCCGACGCAGGTTCCACGTCGCGCTCACGACCCCGCGCCAGTCGGGCGCGAAGAACTCGGCCTCGCGCGCACCGGCGCCGTCCTCGGTGTGGACGTCCTGCAGCGTGACGCCGACGGAATAGAGGAACCGGTCGAAGTCGACGTTCTGGTTGAACGCCACCGAGACGCCGCGGCTCACGGCGTGCCCGCTCAGGTTGTCGTACACGATCTGGTTCGGGTCGACGTCGTAGTCCGGCACGATCTTGTTGGAAAAGCGCGTGTGGAACAGGTCGACGTCGATCATCATCGGGTTCGGCCCGAACTCGACGACCTGGTTCACGTTGAGCGTGAAGCTCCGACTGCGCTCGGGCTCGAGCTCGCTGGCCACGACGACCTCGCGCGCGCCGGTCAGCGCGGCGTGGTCCTCGGTGAAGAGGTTCACCACCCGAAAGCCGGTCCCGGCGTTGAAGCGGAGCTGGGTGTGCTCGAGCGCGTCCCACTTCGCGGCGAAGCGCGGGCTGACGATGACGCCGTGCGCCTCGTGGTGATCGGCGCGCACGCCCCCGAGCAGCGTGAGCCGGTTGCCGGCCAGGCGCAGCTCGTCCTGCGCGAGCAGGCCGGGGATGAAGCGGCGGTCGACCGCGGCGGTCGCCGGGGTGTTGTCGTCGTACGTCTGGTAGCGCGCGGTGGCGCCGAGCAGCAGGTCGTGGCTCCCGAGCGCCCGGCCCCAGAGCGCGTTGACGAAGGCGATGTGCTGCGTGGCCGCGTACTTCGAGTCGCCGTAGTACGAGTCCTGGTCGTGGAAGGCGTACGAGCTCTCCACGCGCACGGCGTCCGACCACCTGGGCCGGTAGTCGCCGAGCAGCTCGACGCGCCGCGTCCAGATCGACTCGCCGTAGACGGTGCTGCTGCCCCGATCCGCGCGCGTCCACGCCTCGACCCCGCCGAAGCGGTCCTCGTAGAGGTACTTCGCGGTGATCGACGCGCGCCGCCGGTGCTCGGGGCTGATGTCGAGCTTGCCGAAGACGACGCCCCGGCGGGCGAGCGGGAAGTCTGAGAAGCCGTCACCGTTACCGTCCACGAACCTCTGGTTCCAGGCGACGTTGCCCGACACGAAGCCGCTCACCTCGCCCGGCTCGCTCGCGACCGCGAAGTCGACGTTGGCCTCGGCGTCGGTCGTGCCCGACGCGTCGATCGCCAGACGCGGCGCGAAGCGCGGATCCTTGGTGATGACGTTGATCACGCCGGCCATCGCCTCGGATCCGTAGAGCGTCGACGAGGGGCCCTTGATGATCTCGACCTGCTCGATGAGCGCCGGGTTGATCCCGTTGAGCCCGTAGACCGACGCGAGCGAGCTCATGATCGGCATGCCGTCGATCAGCACCGCCGTGTACGGCCCCTCCATGCCGTTGATGCGCAGGTTGTTCGTGTAGCACACCCCGCAGTCGACCTGCTGGTAGAGACCGTTCACCTGCCCGAGCGCCTCGACCAGGTTGTTCGTCGCGTTGCGCTGCAGCACCGCCTCGGGCACGACGTTGACCTTCACCGGCGACGCCGAGACGGTCGTGCTCTTCATCGTGCCGGTGACGGTGAGCGCCTCGAGCGCGACGGGGTCGGGGGAGAGGGTGACGGTGACCATCTCGCCTCCCGCCCCCACCGCGCGCTCCACGGCCCCGTACCCCTGCGCCGACACCAACAGCGTGTGCGTGCCGGGATCGAGGTTGAGCAGCAGAAATCGCCCAGCCGCGTCGGCGATCACGCCGCGCTGCGTGCCGCTGACGGTGATGCTCGCGTACGGGATCGGCTGCCCGCCGTCCTGGACGACCAGGCCGCGGATCGCGGTCCGGGCTTCGGGGCGGGCCTGCTGGACTGCTCTCTCGCCGGTGGATTGGGCGGCGAGAGGGGTGGCGGTGATCGCAGCTGCAGCCAGGGCGAGGGCGGCGGCCATGGCCGCACCTGCCTGCGAGAGGCGCGGAACGCCCAGCCCCTGTGCGGGCGATCGTGTCAATACATACGCCAATACGCCACGACGGCGGGTCCACACGCCGCGAAGGGCGGAGGAGGGGAGCGACGGGAGGGTCATCTCGAGGATCTCCTGGGAGATCGAGTCGGCTTGGGGGGGTGCGATGGTGAGCGGCCGGGCAGCCGCAACGCACTGAATTAGGTCTGCCTAATGCTCGAAGATTAGGCGTGGCTAAACCGATGTCAAGCGCGGAGGTCGCATCTCACCATCCAGACGCCCCGATTTGGGTGCGATGCTCAAGGGCGTCGCGCCGCACGTCCCCGCACCGCGGGACTTGCTGAGTGATATCATGAGTGCCATCATTATGTCATGGAGCGCACAACCATTTCTCTACCCGAGTCCCTGTTGAAGCGGATTCGCCTCCAGGCGGCCGAGGAGGGTCAGTCGATGGCGGCGTTCATTCGCCAGGCCGTCGAGGAGCGCCTGGATGCGAGTCGTCCGCGGCCCCGCTCGCTCGGCATGGGCGCTTCGGGTCGCTCCGACGTCGCCCGTCGCTCCGCCGAGGAACGGCCGGAGCCGCGCTCGTGGCGCTGATCCTCGACACCGGGCCCCTCTACTCTGCCCTCGACCGGGACGATCAGGACCACGCGGTCTGCCGGAAGCTGATCGAGGACGCGCGCGAGCCGCTGGTGCTTCCCGCGCCGGTCATGGTCGAGCTCGACTACCTGATCCACCGCAGTCTCGGACCGGGAGTCCTGGTCGGGCTGCTCGACGACATCCGGGCCGGCGCATTTCGCGTCGAGCACCTCGAGGCAGGCGACTACCGACGGATCGGCGAGCTCTGTGACCGCTACGCCGACGCCGACATCGGGTTCGTCGATGCCGCCGTCCTGGCGATCACGGAGCGGCTCGGGGAGGACAAGCTGGCGACCCTGGACCGCCGGCACTTCGGGACCCTGCGGCCCCGACACGTCGAGGCGCTGCGACTTCTGCCCTTCGACGGCCAGGCTTCGGAATGAACCGACGGACCCGCTTCGCGTTCGCGTGGCGGACGTCTACACGTCGGTGACGGTATCGTACGACACGGGGATCCGCTGATCAGCGCGTTGACATCGTGATGCGATGATGTCATGATGCGGTCATGCGCACCACGCTCAACATCGACGACGAGCTCATGCCCGCGATCCGGACCCTCGCCGACGAGACGGGAAAGAGCCTCGGCGCCGTCGTGTCGGACCTGATCCGGCGCGCGCTGCGGCCCGAGCCGGCCGTCGCCTACGACGGGGACTTCCCCGTCTTCGTCGTGCGGGAGGACGCGCCGCCGATCACGCCCGAGCAGGTGCGGCACGCTCTGGAGGAGAGCTGACCGCGCTGCTGGACGTGAACGTCCTGGTCGCGCTCGCGTGGCCGAACCACATCCATCATGGCCCGGCGCGGAGCTGGTTCGCCGGCGTTCGCGAGCGCGGCTGGGCGACGTGTCCGCTCACCGAGTCGGGCTTCGTGCGCGTCAGCTCGAACAGTCGGGTCATCCCGGAGGCGACCACCCCGGCCGACGCCTTCGAGATGCTCGCGCGCATCCGATCCCTGCCCGGACATCACTTCTGGACGGACGACGTGTCACCGACCGAAAACGAGCCCTTCCGCGCGGTGGTCGGCTATCGTCAGGTCACCGACGCGCACCTGCTCGCGCTCGCGATCCGAAGGGACGGTCGCCTGGCGACCTTCGATCGTGGCCTCCGCGACCTGGGGGGAGCGGAGCTGGGTGAGCGCGTGGAGCTGATTGGAGCGTAGACCCGCCCCCGCCCCCGCCACTCGCCCTACCGCCCGACGCTGACCTCCCACCCCAGCCGCACGTTGAACGGCGTGTAGCTCTGAGTGACCCGCTGCGACAGCAGCACCTCCAGGCCAAGCGAGATGGGGGAGATCACGCGATCGTAAGTCGCGGGAAGGCCGA
>CALJLC010000310.1 GCA_937982605.1 uncultured Gemmatimonadales bacterium
GCGGGCGGGCGGGTTGCGATCTAGTCGATGCGTGCGCTGAGGTCGAGGGGGCTTCGCATCCCGATTCCGGTATCGGTGACGGCCTGGACGTAGATCATGGTCGTGCGGACGTCGCGGTGACCCATGAGCTTCTGGACGCTGCGGACGTCGTAGCCGGCTCGAAGCATCTGGGTGGCGAACGAGCGGCGGAAGGTGTGGCAGCTCACGGGCTTGGGTACGCCGCTCGCCCGGCCGGCCTGCTTGACCTGCCGCTGGGTGGCCGACGGGCTGAGGTGGTGCCGACCCCGGCGGCCGGTCGCGGGATCCAGTCTTTCACGGCTGGCCGGGAAGACGTACTGCCACCCGAGCTGGTATCCGGCCCGGGGGTCCTTGCGGGCCAGGGCATGCGGCAGCGCGGCCCATCCGCCCCCATCCCCTCGATCAGCCTGGTGCTGGATCCTCACCTGGTCGATCTGCCGTCTCAGCCCCCGCACGAGGCGCTCGGGTAGCAGAGTCCAGCGGCTCTTGGCGCCCTTCCCATCCATCACGGCGATCTGGAGCAGGTCGAAGTCGATGTCCTTCACCCGGAGCCGGTGCGCCTCCATGAGCCGCAGGCCGGAGCCGTACATGAGCGCGGCAAGCAGCCGGTACTTCCCGCTCAGCTGTCCGAGCACGAGCCGGGCCTGGCCGTGGGACAGCACGATGGGCAGGCGCCGGGGCTCGCGCGCTCTCGGCATCCCCCTCAACTCGTCTCGCCCGAGAACCTCGCGGAAGAGGAACGCGAGGGCGGAGGTGGCCTGGTTCCTCGTCTTCGGCGCGATGCCGTCCCGGTTGGTCAGACGCTCGAGATATCGTTCGACGTCCGCTCGGCCGAGGGCGTCGACGGGCCGGTCCGGGTTCGCCTCGAGGAAGAGCCGGATCCAGCGGCGGTAGGTCTCGCTCGTCCGGAGGCTGTAGCTCCGGACCTGCATGACGGTCTCCGTGCGGGCATCGATCCGCGCGATCTCGCTTCGGGTGGGCATGCAGGACGATCGTCTGCGCGGCGGGGCCGGGGGATGTCGGGATGGGACTCGGGCGCGCCCACACACGAAGGCCCGGACTCCCTCGCGGGAGCCCGGGCCTCGCTTGACCGGCTGGGGGGGCCGGCTTCGGCGTCCCGGAGGACGCCGTCTTCTCCTCCTGCCGCTCCGCCTACTTGGCGGAGGTCGTCACTTCACGAAGAGCATGTCCCGATACGTCGGCACGGGCCACAGGTCGTCGGGGATCACCCGCTCGAGCCTGTCGGCGACGTCGCGCACGGCGTTCATGGCCGGAACGATGTTGGTCCGCATGTGCTCGGCCTTGGAGACGACGTCGTCGCCGCCGAGCTCGGGGTTCTGCACGTCCAGCGCGGCGATGGTCTCGGTGAGCCTGTCGATGAGCTCGTTGACCTGGCTCGCCGTGGTCCGGACGCCGTCCAGCTTGAGCCCGAGCTCGTCGGCCCGCTCGGCGGTCGTGAGCAGCTCGTTGAGGTACCGCACGGCGGCCGGCAGGATCATGGTCTGGGCCATGTACTGCGCGGTCTCGCCCTCGATGTTGATGGCGTGGAAGTACTGCTCCACGAAGATCTCGTAGCGGGACTCGAGCTCACGGTGGCTGAGCACGCCGTACTTCTCGAAGAGCGCGAGGTTCTTCTCGTCCACGAGCTTCGGCAGCGCGTCCATGGTGCTGCGCAGGTTCAGCAGCCCGCGGCCCTCCGCCTCGGTGACCCACTCGTCCGAGTAGTTGTCGCCGTTGAAGATGATCGTCTTGAACTCGTGGATCTCCGACGCGAGCAGCGCGCGCAGCGCGTCGTCGAAGCTGGTGCCCTTCTCGAGCTCGGCCTCGAGCTTGGTGCACAGCTCGTCGATCGCCTCGGCGACGATCGTGTTGAGCACCATGGCCGGGAAGGAGACGCTCTGCGACGAGCCGAGCGCGCGGAACTCCCACTTGTTGCCGGTGAAGGCGAACGGCGACGTCCGGTTCCGGTCACCGGCGTGCTTGGGGAGCTTGGGCAGCGACTTCACGCCCAGGCCGAGCAGGCCGCTCGACTTGGAGCTCGTCGCCTCCCCGGCCTTCTCGATCTGCTCGAAGACGTCCGAGAGCTGGTCGCCGAGGAACGCCGAGATGATGGCCGGCGGAGCCTCGTTGGCGCCGAGGCGGTGGTCGTTGCCGGCGTGCGCCACCGACGCCCGCATGAGGTCCTGGTGCCGGTGCACGGCCTTGAGCACGGCCGAGCAGAAGAAGAGGAACTGCATGTTGTCGTGCGGCGTCTCGCCGGGCTCCAGCAGGTTCCCGTTCTCGGTGCCGATCGACCAGTTGAGGTGCTTGCCCGAGCCGTTGACGCCCTGGAAGGGCTTCTCGTGCAGCAGGCAGACGAGGCCGTACTTCCGGGCCACGCGCCGCAGCGTCGACATGACGAGCTGCTGGTGGTCGGCGGCCTGGTTGGCGTCCTCGAAGATCGGCGCCATCTCGTACTGTCCGGGCGCGACCTCGTTGTGGCGCGTGGTGATCGGAACCCCGAGCCGGTAGAGCTCGAGCTCGACCTCGTTCATGCACTCGAGCACGCGCCCGGGGATGAGGCCGAAGTAGTGGTCGTCCAGCTCCTGGCCCTTGGGCGGCTTGGTCCCGAAGAGCGTGCGGCCGGAGGTCTGCAGGTCCGGGCGCCGGTAGAAGAACTCCTCGTCGACGAGGAAGAACTCCTGCTCGGGTCCGCAGGTGGCGGTCACCGGGGTGGCGGGCGAGCTGAAGAGCCGGAGCGCGCGGCGCGCCTGCTCGTCGATCGCCTCCATGCTGCGCAGCAGGGGCGTCTTCTTGTCGAGCGCGTCACCGGCCCACGACGCGAAGGCGGTCGGGATGCAAAGGTACGCCCCGCCGGGTCCCTCGATCAGGAACGCCGGGGAAGTCGGGTCCCAGGCGGTGTAGCCGCGCGCCTCGAAGGTCGCGCGCAGACCGCCCGACGGGAACGAGGAGGCGTCGGGCTCGCCCTGGACGAGCTCCTTTCCGCGGAACTCGGTGATCGCGCGGCCGTCGCCGGTCGGCTTGAGGAACGAGTCGTGCTTCTCCGCCGTGTTGCCGGTGAGCGGCTGGAACCAGTGCGTGAAGTGCGTCGCGCCCTTCTCGAGCGCCCACTCCTTCATGGCCGCGGCCACGG
>CALJLC010000311.1 GCA_937982605.1 uncultured Gemmatimonadales bacterium
CGCGGAGCACGATCTCGACGGAGTCGGCACCGACGTAGCCCATGAAGCGGAAGTGCCCCGCGACGTTCGTCGACGTGTCCGTGATCTCCACGTCGCGGATCCGGACCAGGGCGCCGTCGAGAGCCCCACCCCCGGCCGTCGCGGCTCCGGCGGGCGTCGTCTCCCGGGGGATCGGGAGCACGGCGCTGTTCACGAGCACGGTCGGCGTGACCATGTCCAGCGCCGGCCGACCGTTGTCCGTGACCACGCGGCCCAGGATCCGGACCGAGTCCCCGACGCCCACGCCCGAGCGCTCGACGTTGAGCGCTCGGAGGAAGCCGCTCGCCCCCGCGAAGTGCACGCGACCGGTCGGATCGAAGTTGAGACGCTGGTTCAGCGCGATGCCGGAGGTGAAGACCCGACGCCCCGGCGGCTCGAGCAGGACCTCCTCGAGCGTCAGCGTGGGGTACGAGACGCCGACGTTCACCTGCGTCGAGTCGCCGAGGGCCACCGCGACCGGATCGTCGCCTCCGACCACCTCGAGGGAGTCGGCGATCCCCTCGGCGGCCAGCCCCAGCCGATAGCTGCCGAGCGGGACGTCGAGGAGCGTGTAGTCACCGAGGGAGTCGGTCATGGCGGTAACCACGACCTCGCCCGTGCCGCTCGTCAGGAGCCGGACCTCGACGTCGACGAGCGGATCGTCGCCGGGGCCGGGTGCCCCGTCGCCGTCGAAGTCGAGGAACGCCCGACCGAACAGCACCGCCGTGCCCGAGATGTCGACGAGCACGACTTCGGACGCGTCGGAGCAGGAGGCGGCGGCCGTGAGGGCGAGGATCGCCGCCCAGGCGCGCCGAGGTCGGCGCCGGTCGAGAGCCCGCATGGTCATCCTCCGATCCTCAGGCCGACACGAAGCATGCGACCGCGCGACGACGGATACAGCACCTCGCCGAACCCGGGGTTCACCACGGTCGGCAGCGTCACCGTGGAGCCGTCCGGCGAGGTGGTGATCGAGCCCGCCGGGTCGACGAGCAGGAGCGCGTCGTCGACGACTCCGTCGGTGCTCTCCAGGAGGTCGAGCCCGTCGAGGAACATGGTGGCCACCCGACCACCGAACCGGGCCAGGGTGACCGCCACGCGCACGTTCACGGTGTGAACCGCCGAGCGCCGGCACGAGTTGCGCACCGCGAAGCCGTCCGCGTTCTCCGAGAGGCACGCCCATTCACCTTCGAGCGCCCCGATCCCGGCAGCCGGAATCCAGGCCACGTCGTTGCGCGGCGTACCGTCGCCGTTCGCGTCGACGCCGCTCCGGTACGTCGGGGTGAAGGGCAGCCCGGAGCGGAAGCGGTAGAACGTGGAGACCGAGGCCGGGCCGACGCGCGCGGTGGCGCCCAGCGAGATCCGGTGCGGCACGTCGAAGTCGGACGTGCCCTCGCTCCACTCCGCCTCGTCGGCACCGGCGGGAAGCCCCGGGGGCACGGTGCGGTCGGCGTCACCGCCCGCTGCGCCGACCCAGTTGTCGGTCGTCTCCGACCAGGAGTACGCGGCGTAGAGGTCGAAGGTCGGCCCGCGGCGCTCGAAGCCGATCGTGGCGCCGAGGTATTCCGACCATCCGTCCGGGTCGAGCGCCCAGATGGCCGCGAAGTCGGGAAAGCGGCGAGCGTCCGTTCCCGAGGTGACCACGAGCGAGCCGGACTGCTGAAGCGTCCCGAAGACGCCGCGCCCGTACGGATCGAGCGCCTGCGGCGTCAGGGCACGGTTCAGGTTGCGGCGCCGGGTGAGGAAGTCGGTGCGCCGGCTCGTCGCCCGCACGAACACCGAGCCCACGTCACCGAGGCGCTGCTGGGCGCCCACCTCGAGCAGCGTCGTGCGCGGGGGCCGGGTATCGGGGGAGAGCAGCGTGGGAGCCGGGAGCGGCGTGGCCGCTCCGGGACGCATGCCGTCCGGCCACGCCACGCCGGAGCCGAGGAAGCTCGCCTGCGTGCCGTCCGTCGCGGTCGCGTACAGCTCCGCGATCGCCCGGAGGTCGAAGTCGCCCTCCTCCATCGAGCCGCTGAGGTACAGCGTCGTCGCGCCGTCGGGCGCGGGGGTCCACACCAGCGAGGCGCGCAGGGCGTACTGGTTGCCCTCGCGGTCGAACTCCGCGGTGTTGAGCCCCGTGACCGCCTGGAGCTCGGCGTTCAACGGGGGCGGATCGCCCCGCAGCGACTCGTAGTCGTAACGGGCGCCCGCCCGCACCCGAAGCGTCGGAGAGAGGCGGGACTCGTACTGCGCGAAGATCCCGTACTCCTGCGTCCCGAACTCGGCCTTGGCCGACGAGGTCCACCGGCCGAAGCCGTTGCCGCTCAGGAGCTCCGGAGCCCCCGAGTAGATCAGGTCGGGGCCCCCGGCGTGCGACATCTCGTGACTCGACACCCGCACGATCGAGCCGGCCTTGAAGGTCGTCGCGCCGTTGCCCGGGCTCCACCGGAAGGAGGGGATCGCCACCAGGTCGGTACGGTTCGACGCGGCCCCGGAGACCGGGAGGGATCCGAGCGAGGCCCCGCTTCCGCTCAGGTAGGCGGGCGGGACGTCCGCCGGCCGACCGTCGAAGTCCCGGAAGCTCCCCGAGAACCCGGTGCGCAGCTCGAAGGTGGTGCTCCGGGTGTATTGCGTCACGACGCCGAGCGCCGCGGCGATGTCGGACGACTCCTCGGCGAGCGCGGAGACCCCGGAGGCGGAGAGGGGGCCCGCGCCTGTGAAGGACCGCCGGGCGTAGCCTCCGGAGGCCCGCAGGAAGAGCTGAGACGCGGTGCCCATCGACGCGTCGAAGCGCGCGAGCCCCGCGTAGCGCTCGTACGCCTCGACCCCGGGATCGGTGAGCGACGAGAGGAGGTCGGCGTCCAGGGAGGCGAGCTCGGAGGCGAGCGCGCCGGGCACCCGCGGTGTCAGTGGGGTCTCCTGGCGAAAGCCTTCGAGCGAGGTGTACACCCGGGACGTGGGCGTGACCGGGATCATCCCCCGGGCGCCGCCCTGCCACGACAGCAGGCCGGGCTTGTCGATGTCGAGCTCGCTCGACGACCAGACGGGGTCCCCCGAATACGCGCCCTCCACCTCGACGCTGCCGACCGGGAGCGCTCCGGCGGTGGAGACCGCGACGTAGCCGCCCGCCGAGCCCGTCAGCTCGATGTCGGTCGGGTTGTGCAGCGCGGTCACGCCCGCCAGCGTCGCGCGGGGGAAGGCCGCGTCGGGGAGGAGCTCCTGCCGGGCGGTCGGGTGCGGAGCGCGGTAGAAGGGCACGCCGTCGGCCACCAGCAGCGACAGGTCACCCGGCAGACCGAGCGAGCCCATCGAGCCGTCGAAGGCGGTGGAGAGCGACGTCACCGCCGCCAGGTCGTCGAAGCGGTAGGGCAGCTCGGAGAGCTCGGCGCCCCCGAGCTGAAGGCCGGCCGGCCGAAAGCGCGTCGACGTCGAACCCGCGAGGACCAGCGTGTCGACCCGCGTCACGGGCGGCGGCTCGACGGTGAGCGTGAGCGAAACCGACGACGCGTCCCCCCCCGCCAGGGTGAGGGTGCGCGCCACGAGCGGTCGGTAGCCCAGCGCCTCGACGCGCAGCTCGTAGGCACCGGGCCGCACGAGCTCGAACCGGAAGGTGCCCGAGGCCGTCGTCCGCGCCTCCTGGCCGCCTCCCGACCCGATCAGCCTCAACGAGACCAGCGCCTGCGGGACGGGGGCGAAGTCGCTGCCCCGCACGGTGCCGGTGATGCTCGCGGAGGTGGAGGACTGGGAGGCCACGGAGCCGGGCACGAGCGCGGCGAGGACGAGCCATCCCAGTGCGAGACGGCCGGGATTCCGGGGGACGAGGGTCCGAAGGACCGAGCGGACGAGGTCCCGCCGGCTCGGCTGCACTGGGTCGATCACTCGTTCGGGGGTGGAAGGAGGGCAGTGGAGCCGACGCTGGGGCTTGCTTCCCAAGATAGTAGCGAGGCTTCCGGGCAAAGTAGCCTTTCTCCGCGGGGCTCAGGCCGGGCGGGCGCCGCCGATGTCCACCTCGATGTCGCGCCAGGCACCGCGGCGGAAGACGATGACGCTCAGCGTGGCGCGGGTGAAGTGCCCGAGCACGATGGCGAGCCAGATGTCCGCGGGGTCGAGCGTCGAGAACGTCTGGATGGCGAAGCACATCCCGAGCGGAATGACGATCTGGGAGATGATCGAGATCCACATGGGGCTCTTCGTGTCTCCGGTCCCCTGCAGGCCGCCGGTGAAGGCGAGCGCCACCGTGATGAAGAGGCCGGAGATCGAGAGGTAGCGCAGGAGCTGCACGCTCAGACCGACGACGACCGGATCGTCCATGCCGAAGACGGCCAGGAGCTCGTCGGGGACGAGAAGAAAGGAGGCCCCGATGCCGGCGGCGAGCGAGAGGCCGAAGCCGGCTGCGACGTTGACCGACCGCGCGGTGCGCTCCGGCTTCCCGGCGCCGAGGTTCTGACCGGCCACCGCAGCCGTGGCGCCCATGATCCCGACCGACGTCCACGTGATGAACGAGAAGAGCTGCGTGTAGCTGACCACGTAGGCCGCCTGGGCCTGTGCGCTGGCCGCGAGCGATCCGATGAAGGCCAGCAGCAGGACGCCGCCCACGTTCATGGCCACGCCCTGGATGCCCGTCGGGAGGCCGAACTTGAAGAGCTGACGGATGATGACCCAGTCGGGCCGCCACCCCATGTCCCGGTGGAAGGCGACCACCCAGTCGTCTCCGAAGAGCCTCACGAGCGCGTACACGCTGATGATCGCGCCGGAGAGCACGGTGCCGATCGCCGCGCCCAGCGTGCCGAACGCCGGAATGGGACCGAGGCCCCGGATGAAGACGACGTTGAGCGCGATGTTGAGCACCGTGTAGACGATGCCGAGCCGCAGGGGTGTCTGAGCGTCTCCGGCCGATCGCAGCGCTCCGCCGAGCATGAAGAACATCAGCATGCCGAAGGAGAAGACGAACATCGTGCGCAGGTACGGCAGCGCCTCGGCCTGCACTTCGGCGGTCGCGTTGACCAGCTCCAGCAGCACGGGCGAAACCACCCAGCCGATCGGCGCCATGATGACCACGACCAGGAGGACCGAGGTCAGGAACGCCTGCTGGACGACCCGGTTGACCTTGTCCGGCTCGTCGGCCCCCGCGAAGCGCGCCACGAGCACGCCCATGCCCGTGAAGAGCGAGCTGATGAAGACGACGACGACGAGAAAGATCTGCCAGGAGACGCCGATGGCGGCGTTGCCCGTGTAGCCGACGTAGTTGCCGACCATCGCGTGGTCGACGAGCCCCTGCAGGCCGCCGATGATGTTCTGCAGCATCGTCGGCCAGGCGAGCTTCCACACCGCGTCGCGGATGGGGCCTTCGACGATGGTCCGGTCGAACTTCCGACCCCGCCGCGGCGGCTGCGTCACGGGCGGGCCCCTCCGCTACCAGACCAGGTGGAGCTTGCTCTGCCGCCGGAAGACCCAGTGCCGCTCCCCGTCCTCGTCCAGGTACGCCTCCTCTTCCTGTCGACAGGAGGCGGGCTTGCCGCCCCACTCGGGGATCGGAGTCGTCGCCTGGAGCTCGATCGAGTGCCATACGTTGGGAAGCATGACGGCGTCTCCTCGCACCGGAACGCCCTCCTGCGCATCCCACCGTCCGATGAGCGGTCCGGCGCCGTGGCCGTGGTCCCCGATCGGATGCGTGTAGATGGTCCCGTCGATCCCCTCCGCGCGCATCTGCGCCAGGGCGTTGGCCAGCACCTCGTTGCCGGTGAGCCCCGGCTCCATGTGCTCGAGCAGGATGTCCTGGAGCCGGTTCGAGTTGGCCAGGCACCGCTTGAGCCCGTCGGGCGCGTCGGTCTCGCCTTCGCGCAGGACGTAGCCGAGGTGCTGCGTATCCGTGTGCAGGTTCATCGCCACGACGCCGAAGTCGGTCCACAGGAGGTCCCCGGGCTGGATCACCACCGGCCCGTCGGACGGGACCTCGCCCGCACGCTGGACGTCCACCGACGTCTGGAACCAGGTGGTATAACCGAGATCGCGCAGCTTCTGGCGCATCCACCACACCACGTCCTCCGTCGTGGTGACGCCGGGCGTGATGACCGAGTTCGAGAACGCCTCCGAGATCAGGGCGTGCACGCTCTCCTCGATCTTGCGGTAGCGCGGCATCATCTCGGGCAGCCGCAGCGAGATGTAGTTCATGGCCAGCCGGGGCTCGCGCTTCACCCTCGCCGCGTACGTCGGGCCGAGGGCCTCGAGCAACGCCTCCGCCTCTCCGGCGTGCAGGCCGTCCGAGAACGCCCAGACCGGGTCGATGTTGAGGACGATGTTCTCGGGGTCCCGGTCCTCGACCAGCTCACGGAGCAGATTCCACTGCTCGTTGCCGACGAGCTCCGCGGTGGGCTGCGTCGGGGCCGGCCGGGTGGAGCGGAACGCCTCGAAGACGCCACCCTGGCTCGTGCCCCCCAGAGCCAGACGTTCGAGCGTCCCGTCGTCGCGCCGCGTGATCACGTAGATCGAGCGGCGGCGCGCCGCGAAGGTCGTGGGGGAGGTGATCGACCAGAAGACCGGGTCCTCCGCGTATTCACGCATCGAGAGGATCCACATGCGGACGCCGTACTCCTCCATGCGCGCCGGCAGCACCCGCTCCATCCGCATCTCGAGCCACGCCTGCTGCTCGACCGCCTGCTGGCGGAGCGTCGGGAGCGGGTGGTAGCGCGCGGGTGCGTCGTCGGGTACCCGGGCCGGGGCCTGCGCCGAGAGCGCTCCGCCCGCGTCGGGTGAGGCCGCGCCGACGAACGGCGCCACGGCAACGGTGACGGCGAGGAGTACCACGGGAAGGAGCTGCTTCATCGTTTCCGGGTCCGGGGTAGGTTCGGGTCGAGCGGCCGGCACGACCGGACCGGCCGGCTCGGGCGATCGAAGCTAACCCTTCGTCCGGACGGGGGCAGCGGCGCTCAGCGCCCGGCCAGGATCCACCCGCTCGTGCCGAGCCACACGAGGGCGATCGCCCCGAGCAGGATCCACTCGAGCACGCTGGCCTCCTGCTTGCCTTCCTCGCCGTGGAACCACGCCACGACCGTCGACGCCAGGATGCCGCATCCGACGAAGGGGAGCGTCAGGCGGAAGACGAGCGAATCGTTGTCGAACACGACTTCGACGAACTGGAGGAGCCCCCAGCCGGCCACCGCCGTGATGAGCACGATCTGCGGGACCCGACGCCGAATGAGCGCCTGCAGATCGGCGCTCTCGCCCGACGGGCTCGAGGTCCCCGCCCGGGCCGCCGTCACGGCTCTGCCGCCGCCCGCGCCGACGTCCGCCCCCGAGAGGATCCGTGCCGCATCCGAAGCGGCCGGACGGTGATTCGGCTCCCGGGCGAGGCAGCGGCGCAGGAGATCGGCCACCGTCGGGTCGACGTCGGGTCGCAGCTCCAGCAGGTCCTTGGGTTCGGCCGAGAGATGGGCCGTGATCCACTGCGTGTTCGTCTTCGCCTCGTACGGCCCGTCCCCGGTGAGCAGCTCGTACCCCAGCACACCCACGGCGTACATGTCGGCGAGCTCGGTGAGGTCCCGGTCGAGAAGCTGCTCGGGGCTCAGGTGTCGCGGGTCGCCCACCATCTGCCCGGTCCGGGTCAGGCGGGTGGCCTCGCTCCCACCGGTGGCCAGGAGCGCCGCGATCCCGAAGTCCGCCAGGTTGGCCGACTCCGACTCCTCGTCCCACAGCACGTTCGCCGGACGAACATCGCGGTGGACGATGCCCTGAGCGTGGGCCGCGGCGAGCGCCGAGGTCACCTGATGCAGCACGTGTCGGGCCAGGTCGGCCGGCAGTCGGCCCTCGGCCTCGAGCCGCTCCTCCATGGTGCGACCCTTCACGAAACGCATCACCAGGTACGGCGTGTCGTCGGCCAGCCGGCCGTACCGATACACCTGGACGATGTTGGGGTGGACCAGAGCCGCCGAAGCCTTCGCCTCGCGTTCGAAGCGACGCCGCGCGGTCTCGTCGCCCGCGCGGCCCGGCAGGAGGACCTTGATCGCCACCAGGCGCCCCAGCGCCTTCTCTCGGGCCAGCCAGACGGTTGCCATCGAGCCCCGGCCGAGCTTGCGAATCACCGCGAAGTCGTCCCCGAGCCCGTGCTCGAGCGCCCGCAGGGCGTGCGCGTCCGCCTCGTCCGGCGGCTCGCCCGGCGTGCCGGGACCGTTCGGAGGTGGACCGTGTGGGCTGTTCATCGCGGGGGCACGTTACGTCCTGCGGCCCGTCCGGGCGACAGCGGGGCTTGAACTCGGGACGTCCGCGGGCGTATCACAGAAGATCGACCACGGAGGAGGAACGGGATGAGCACCAGGGGCACGATCACCGCGGCGGTACTCTCGCAGATCGGCGGGCAGGCGCTGACCGCCTGGGCCATCCTGGCGCACGTGGCGACTTCCGCGGAGGTCTCGATCTGGGTCGTGCTCCCGCTGGCGGCCGCGATGCTCGTGCCCTTCCGACACGACGGCTCGCTCCACGACCGGGCCGTGGGGAACTTCGGCTCCGCGTCCGTGGTGGCCGGGATGATGCTGTGGGAAGTGGCGCTCGGCGGCGTCGACGGCATCCTCGGGGGCACCGATCCGGTGGCCGGGCCGTTCACGCTGCTCACGCTCGTGGCGTCGGTCCTCTTCTCGGCCGCGGGCGCGGCCTTCTGGCTTCACCGCGAGGACCGGCCCGACCGCGCTTGAGCGCTGGACCGGAGTCGAAGCGCAAAGGGCGGCCCGGCCGATGGCCGGACCGCCCTTCCGCGTTTCCGGACCCTCCCGACGGCGATCGTGCGCCGGCGGGAAGGCGCGCTACGCGGGCCCGGCCGCCTTCACCGCGTCCGTCACCTGGTCGGCGAAGCGTTCGAAGTTCGCCTTGAACATCCCCGCGAGCTTCTCGGCCGCCGCGTCGTAGGCGGATCCGTCCGCCCACGTTCCCCGGGGCGAGAGCACGGAGTCCGGTACGCCGGGCACCGACGTCGGTACCGAGAGCCCGAAGACCGGGTCGGTCTCGAAGTCGACCCCGTCGAGGTCGCCGGCGAGCGCCGCGTTCACCATTGCCCGCGTGTAGCCGAGCTTCATCCGCTTCCCGACCCCGTAGCCTCCCCCGCTCCACCCTGTGTGGACCAGCCACACCGCCGCTCCGTGCTCGCGGAGCTTCTCGCCGAGCATCTCGGCGTACACACCGGG
>CALJLC010000312.1 GCA_937982605.1 uncultured Gemmatimonadales bacterium
CGGGTAGACTCCGCCGGCTCCCTTCTTCCGGCTTCCGGCCCCGCAGCATGTCGCACACGACCACCGCGAGCGTCACCGTCATCTGAGGCGGGATCGTCGGCCTCGCCACCGCGCGGGCACTCGTCGAGCGCGGCATCGACGGCGTCAGGGTCGTCGAGAAGGAGCAGGCCGTCGCGCAGCACCAGAGCAGCCACAACAGCGGAGTGCTGCATGCGGGTCTCCAGTACCGTCCCGGCTCGGAGAAGGCCAGGCTGGCCCGGTCCGGCATCCGCCGGATGACCGAGTACTGCCGTGAGCACGGCATCGCGCACGAGACCTGCGGCAAGCTGGTCGTGGCCTCGACGAGCGGGGAGATGCCGAGGCTGAGGGAGATGTTGCAACGAGGCCGGGCCAACGGGCTGGAAGGCCTGCGGCTGCTCGAGCCCCCCGAGGCCGCCGAGGTCGAGCCTCACGTCCGCTGCGTCGGTGCGATCCTCGTTCCCGAAGAGGGCATCGTGGACTTCGCCGCCGTCTGCCGGTCACTCGAGCGGGAGCTCGAGCGCGGGGGCGCCGAGATCGTGCGGGGCGCCGAGGTCCGTGCCCTGCCCCGCTCGGGTCGGGGGTGGACGCTCGAAACCACCGCCGGCGAGCTCCGGAGCCGGGTCATCGTCAACTGCGCGGGACTCCACTCGGATCGGGTGGCGCGGATGGCCGGCGCCGAGCCGGCCGCCCGGATCGTGCCCTTCCGCGGCGAGTACCACCGGCTCCGCCCCGACCGGGAATCCCTGGTTCGGCACCTCGTCTATCCACTTCCGGAGCCCGGATTCCCGTTCCTGGGCGTGCACTTTACGCGCCGCATCGGGGGAGGGATCGACGCCGGGCCGAACGCCGTCCTCGCCTTCGCGCTGGAGTGGTACGACCTGACGACGGTGGATCTGCGCGACGTGTTCGAGGCCGGGACCTTCCCGGGCCTCTGGCGCTTCGCCGGCCGGCACCACCGCATGGTCGCCCGCGAGCTCGCCCAGTCGCTCGACCGGCGTCGCTTCGTCCGCGCGCTCCAGCGGCTCGTGCCGGAGCTTCGCTCCGCGGATCTCGTCCCCGGTGGCTCGGGGGTGCGGGCTCAGGCGATCCTGCCGAGCGGGGCGTTCGTGCACGACTTCCTGTGGGTCGACCAGCCCGGGGCGGTGCACGTGATCAACGCCCCCAGCCCGGCCGCGACCGCGTCGCTCGTCATCGGCGAGGAGGTCGCCGCGAGGGCGGCACGACTGCTCGACTGAGAGGCGACTTCGGGTCGACCCCGATCCGTGATCCTCTTTGCCCGGAATCGGTGTATCCGGTGCATGCACAACCAAGCGAACGATCGAATCCGGTGGGCCCCGGCCGCCCTCGTGGCCGCCGGAATGGTGCTGGGCGGCTTCTTCGTGGGGCGCGGCTTTTCGGAGGCGCGCCAGGCGGATCGCTACGTGACGGTGAAGGGCGTCGCCGAACGGGAAGTCGAAGCGGACCTGGCCGTCTGGAACATCCAGCTCACCGCCGGCGGCAACGACCTCAGATCCGTCCAGCGCACCATCGCCGGCAACGTCGACCTGACGCTGGAGTTCCTCGAGCGCTACGGGATTTCCCGGGCGCAGGCGTCGGTGGCCGGGCTGCGAGTGGTCGATATCGCGGCCAACCCCTATCAGCAGGGGCCAACGACGAACCGCTTCTCCATCACGCAGACGATCGTCGTGCGCTCCGAGGCGCCGCGCGTGGTGGAAGAGGCGAGCCAGGCCATCAGCGAGCTCGTCGACGCGGGCGTCGTGCTGGTCTCCGGACAGGAGTACGGGCCCGGCGGACCGACCTACCTCTTCCGGGGCCTCAACGACGTCAAGCCGGAGATGATCGCCGAAGCGACCGCTCGGGCGCGGGAGGCGGCCATGGAGTTCGCTTCCGACTCGGGAAGTCGCCTAGGCGGGATCCGTCGCGCCAACCAGGGGGTCTTCGAGATCCTCCCGCGAGATCCGGCGCCGGGCGTCGGCCCGGAGACGCGCATCGAGAAGACGGTGCGGATCGTGACGACCGTGGAGTACCTGCTGAAGGGCTGAGCTCCGGATCGGGACCCCGTCCGGCTTCAGGACGAGCCCCGTGCCCGCGCCGAGCGCTGCTGGACGACCTCCACGATCTGGCCGACCAACGCCGGCACCACGGCCAGGCCCACCACCACCCCCCAATCCGACGACGAGAGCGGGGTCGTGCCGAGAACAGCGCTGACGGGGGTCCAGTAGACGGCGACGAGCTGGAGGAGGACCACCAGCGGAAGCGAGGCCAGCGCCCAGCGATTCGCCACCACCCGCGAGGGGCGCAGAACCGGCCCCCGCGACCGCGCGTTCCCCAGGTGGAAGAGCTGGGCGAACGCGAGCGTCATGAAGGCCACGGTCACCGCGCGCTCCGGCTCGAGCGTGGCCAGTCCCCACCCGTAGGCGGCGAGCGTGGACAAGGTGATGAGGGCGGCATAGAAGCCCACCGCGCGCACAAAGCCGTGGCTGAGGATGGTCTCGTCGGGCCCTCGCGGGGGGCGGGACATCACGTCGGGCTCGCCGGGCTCCAGCGCCAGCGCCAGGGCCGGAAAGGTGTCCGTGACCAGGTTGAGCCAGAGGATCTGCAGGGGCAGGAGCGGCACCGGAAGCCCGCCGAGGCTCGCGCCCAGGAGCACGAGCACCTCGGCGACGTTACAGCTGAAGAGGTAGAAGACGAACTTCCGGATGTTGTCGTAGACGACGCGACCCTCCTCCACCGCGGCCCCGATCGTGCGGAAGCGGTCGTCCGTGAGGACGATGGCCGCGGTCTGCCGGGCCACGTCCGTGCCGCGCCGACCCATGGCCACGCCGATGTCGGCCTTCTTGAGCGCCGCCGCATCGTTCACGCCATCGCCGAGCATCGCCACGACCTGCCCGTTTCGCTGGAAGGCGGCGACGATACGGACCTTGTCCTCCGGGCTCACCCGACTGAGCACGCCCACGGATCCGACGCGCTCGGTCAGAGCGGTGTCGTCCATGTTCGCGAGCTCCCGGCCGTCGAGGGCCGTGTCCCCCTCGCGCACGGAGCCCACGCGTTCCGCCACGGCCTGGGCCGTCGCCCGCTGGTCTCCGGTGACCATGACCGTCCGGATCCCGGCGCCCCGGAGGGTCCCGATCGTCTCGGCCACCCCCTCGGCCGGAGGATCGAGGATCCCGGCCAGGCCCAGGAAGGTGAGGCCGTCCATGTCTCCCGCGGGTCCCCGCGCGAGCGCGATGACCCGCAGGCCCCGGGCAGCCATCTCCTGGTTGCGGACGGCGATCTCGGCGCGCGCCTCTTCGTCGAGGGTCCGCTCCTCCGCTCCGCTCGGGGGGTCGTCCGAGAGCCTCGCCACGCACCGGTCGAGCACGACGGCCGGCGCTCCCTTGACGTAGGCCACGGGCTCGCCGTCGACGCGGTGAACGGAGGCGCTGGCGCGTCTGTGGCTCGTGAACGGCACCTCCTCCACCGGGGGCATGCGGAGGACCAGCTCCGCGGGGTCCACGCCGCCCTTCAGCGCCAGGACGGTGAGCGCGGCGTCGGTGGGATCCCCGACGGGCCGCCCACCCTCGGGGTCGAGCGTCGCGCGACTGGTGAGGGCGGCCGCTTCGACGAGGGCCGAGAGCCGTCGATCGTCCGGGTCGACGCCCTCGAAGCCACCCTCCGGGCTGAACCCGGTACCGCGCACCGCCACGGTCCGCCCGACGTCCGAGACCTCGACGACCGTCATCTCGCCGGCGGTCAGCGTGCCGGTCTTGTCCGTGCACACCACCGTGGTCGCGCCCAGCGTCTCGACCGCCGCGAGCCTCCGCACGAGGGCGTTGCGGCGGGCCAACCTGCGGAGGCCCACCGCCAGCGCGATCGTCGCCACCGCCGGCAGGCCCTCCGGCACCGCGGCGATCGCCAGCGCCAGCCCCGTCTCCACCATCAGCCCGAGCGGAGCTCCGCGCAGCACGCCCAGCCCGGTGACGACGGCCGCCACGGCGAGCGTGAGCCACACGAGCCGCCTGCCCAGCGTGTCGAGCCGTTCCTCGAGCGGGGTCCGGCCGTGCTCCACGGCGGCGATCAGGGAACCGATCCGTCCGAGCTCCGTGTCCTCTCCGGTCTGCACGACTACCGCCGTGGCACGCCCGGACACGACCTCCGTACCCGTGTAGACCATCGACGCCCGCTCCGCGAGCACGGTGTCCGGATCGGACACCGGTGCGGCGTCCTTGTCGACGGGGATCGACTCGCCGGTGAGGGGTGCCTCGATCGTCCGCAGCTCGATCGACTCGAGCAGGCGGGCGTCGGCCGGGACGGCGTTGCCCTCCTCGAGCAGGACCACGTCGCCCGGGACGAGTCCATCCGAAGGGAGTGTCTGCACGCGCCCGTCCCGGAGCACACGTGCCTGTGGAACCTCGTAGCGGAGCAGGGCGTCCATCGCCCGTCGGGCCCGGAGCTCCACGACGAATCCGATCAGCGTGTTGATGGCGAGCACGCAGCCGATGGCCCCGGCCTCGAGCAGGTCTCCGAGGAGCGCGGCCACGACGGCCGCGCCGAGCAGCAGAAGGACCACCAGGCCGGTGAACTGGTCCGCGAGGACCCGCCAGGCCGGCACCGGCTCGGTCCGCTCGAGTCGATTGGGCCCGGTCCGCGTCAGGCGCCGCTCGGCCTCGGCGCTCTCGAGCCCGTCCCGCCCGGTGTCGAGGAGGGCGAGCGTCTGCTCCGCGGTGCGTGCGTGCCAGCTCACCCGGCCATCTCAGTACCTGCCGAAGATGAACCCGATCGAGGCGGACAGGATGTCGATGCCGAGGCTCGAGCCGGTCGATCGGAGGCGGCCCAGCTCGGACGCCTCCCATCGCTCGTCGGGGTGGCTCCGCATCGTCTCGAGCGAGGCGAGCGCCCGCGCGCGCATCTCCTTCTCGGCCGGATCCCCGCGGTTGAGCTCCTGGTCCGCGGCGGAGAGGTCCCGGAGTGTCTTCTCGACCGCCTCGGCATCGAGCACGGTGATCGGCGAGGCGCAGTGACCGCATTGAAAGCCCTTCGCCAGATCCACTGGCGCGCCGCAGCTCGAGCACTGTACGTTCTTCACCTCCGCTCTCAGGCGATTCTTCTCGACCGGCGTGAGGGTACGGACGAACTGCTTCTCCTTGAGAAACTCCGAGAACGGGGTCAGCCGGCCGTCGCCCGCGGGACAGGCGTAGTACGAGAAGCGGCCCGCTTTCCCGATGTCCTGATGCAGCGACAGCCGACGGCCGCAGTGCGGGCACGACATGCGACCCTCGAGGGCGTGCCGGGGATCGTCCCGGTGCTCGTGGAGCACCTTGAAGAGGTCGATCGTCCCGCGCGGCGAGAGCTGAAGGCTCTCGCGCTTGTCGAGCCAGAGCGTGTGACACGCGAAACACAGGTCGACGTCGATCTTCGAGCCGAGGACGCCGTCCATGGTCTGGCGGTCCATCGTCTCGGAAAAGTTGGGACAGGTCAGCGCCGGCATCGTTTCTCGGTGCGGGTAGCTCGGTGATCTCGGGGCCCGGATGGCCGCGTCCTCCCCTCGCAATACTGTCGGACGGAAGGACCGTGTCCATACCGCCGTCCCCGGCGCATCGGAGTCCTGCGCAACACCCTCCCGACCGACGCCTGCCGTCTGGACTGTGAGGGCCGCCTGCCCCAACCTCATGCGTCCTCCGCTGCACGCGGGCGCCGTCGCGTCCGCCCTCACCCAGGTGGCTCGTGGCGTCTCAGCTCTTCGTGGTTTCGGATCCCCCGCACGGCACGGTCGACCAGGACGAAGTCGCCGCGCTGCTGGGCATCGACATCGACGTGCTGCGCCTGAAGATCGGTTTTCCGGCGCCCGAGGTCCTCGCGGCCAACGACCCCGAGCCGGCGCTCGCGGTGGCCGAGCGGCTCGAGCGCACCGGCATGAGCGTGAAGGCGCTGGACGGAGCGTCGCTCGCCGGCGTGCCGTGGCCGGCGCTCGTGTCCTCGTTCTACTTCGACGAGTCGGCGCTCACCGCCCGGGTCGGCGACGAGGCCATCGTCGTCCCGTACGAGGCCCCGATCGCCGTGGTCTCCTTCACGCCCCCCGCGGACTTCGACGGACCGGGAGCCGAGGCGATCCCCGCGGTGCGAGCGGCCGGTGCGGGCCGAGCCCTGGCCGAGGCGATCCAGTTCCTGCCGGGCACCGACGTCTACGTGCCGCGACCGGGCGGACTCCGGCGGATCACCTTCGTCGGCGGCGTGACCGACTTCGGTGGGCTCCCCTCCCAGCCCGGATCCGCGACGGCCGAGGTCCTCGAGGCGACGGTGGCGGAGCTGGCTCGACGGTATCCGCACGCCGCCGTCGACACCCGGCTCGAGAACGTCCGGCCCCGACGGAAGTTCGCCATGGGTGACGAGAGCTTCGACCTCGACATGCGCAAGCTCTTCTCTTACGGGACGCTACTGCTCCGCCAGGCGCTCATGGCGGTCGATCCCGAGCTCGGGGACCTGCCCCAGTACGAGCTCGGGTCGCGCGTCGCCTGGGCTCTCAGCCGGAGCGACGGCGCCCGCTGAGGCGTCAGCAGGCGATCGTGCGCTCCGTCCGCTGCGGGACGGGATTTACCCGCCGACCGAGCAGCCCTCCGATCGCCCGGTTGGCCTCGGAGCGGAGTCGGTCCTCCGCTTCGTCTTCGGCGCGATCACGGAGCAGGGCGAGTGTCGCTCCGACCAGAGCGGAGCCGGGCGCGCGCTGCTGGACGTCCTGGAGCGCCTCGCCGGCCTCGACGTACGCGCCCGCGTCCATCATGCAGAGCGCCTGGGAGAAGCGGACCATCGTCTCGAGGTCGTCGATCCGGTTCGCTTCCTGTCGCTCCCGCAGCCGCTGCTGCTCCTCCTCGGTGAGGACGAGCTCGAAGCCCTGGATGAGCTCCGCCGCCAGCCGCTGCTGAAGGTCGAACAGCGACTCCTGCTCGCCCGTCACCTCGGCGGTGGTCACGATCTCGGACGTCTCCACCTTGGCGATGCGGGTGTCGAGCCGCATCTCCGGGTCGACGGTCACGAACGCGCCCGCGACGACGAACTGGGCGCCGATGATCATGCCGACCGTCTGGGCGGACTCCGGGTCCACGTAGCCCGACTGCTGGAAGTCGAGCTCGGCGACCAGCTCGTCCAGACGCTCCCGTTCCACGAGCTGGATCCGCTCGATGGCCGACAGGTCCGAGATGAGCATGCTCGACAGCGCGCGGCCGAGGTGATCGTACGTCCCGTCCCCGGTGTTGTTGTCGTACCGGAGCACGGCGACGACGCTGCGTTCCTCGTCGTCCTGAGCGACGAGCAGCGCCGGGCCCGCGAGGATCAGCGCGCCGGCGAGCACCACCGGAAGGGCACGGATCGACGAGTGTTGCACGGGGCCACCCTCCTGTCGAAGCGGACGACTCTACGGAATGACTCTAGTGGAGAACGGCGATCACTTCCCGGATCATCGTCCTCTGCGCCTTCACGAAGTCGGCGAGCCCGTTCCGCAGGACTCCGATCTGCGATTGCTTCTTCTGGAGCTCGTCGACCATCTGGTCCCGCAGGGACTCCCAGCGGCTGAGGCTCTTCTCGATCGAGTCTGCACACGAGTTCGCCTCGTCCGGCGTCGTGAACTCCACGGTCTCGACCTTGGTGACGAGCCCCTGCGCGGCCGCGCGCGCGGTGTGCGCGTACGAGAAGTGCATCGGGAAGTCCTCTTCCTTGCTCTCGGCGAGCTTCCGCGCCTCCGCCACCGCCTTCTCCAGCCGCTTGATCTCGGTCTTCTTCGCCTTGAGCTCGGTCTCGACCTCGCGCTCGATCACACGGATCCCGCTCTTGGCGAGCTTGGCGAGGTCGTCGGCGATCGCTTCGAGGGGCTTCTTTCCCTTGATCGCCATCTCGTCCCACAGAAGCGCCTGGCCGGCTTCGGCCAGGGCTCGCCGGAGCTCTTCGCGCTGTCGGACGTTGAGGCGACCTCCCTGTCCCGTCCGAACGAGCGCGATCGCCGCGACCTGACGCCCGAGACGACGGTACTCGTCCGATCGGGAGGAGGGGCGCTCGCGCGCGCCGGCATCGGCGGGCTCGGGGCTCGTGACGCTCGCGGAGGCGCTCGCCGCCGGGGTGGACCGCCTTGCGGTCTTCTTCGTGGCAGGCCTGGCTCGTGCCGTTCCGGTCTTCGCCTTGCGGGCCGTTCCGCCGCTCTTCTTCGGCCCGGCCTTCGACTTCTTCGGCGCGGCCTTCGTCTTCTTCGGCGCGGCTTTCGTCTTCTTCGAGGCGGCCTTCGCCTTCTTCGAGGCGGCCTTCGTCTTCGAGGGCGCCTTCGTCTTCTTCGAGGGAGCCTTCGTCTTCTTCGAGGCGGCCTTCGCCTTCTTCGAAGGCGCCTTCGTCTTCTTCACGACGGCCTTCGTCTTCTTCGAGGCGGCGCGGGTCGACGACCTCGTCTTCCCGGCGGCGGCGCTGGCCTTCTTCACGGTCTTCTTCGCGGCGGACTTCCTGCCAGAGGTCTTTTTGGGGGCGGACGCGGCCTTCTTCGTCGATTTCCGGCTCGACGACTTCTTCGCGGCCTTCGCCTTGGCCTTCGCCTTGGGAGAGATGGGGGCCTTCCGGGCTGCAGTATGTGCGGTTCCGCGGGGCGCGGACGAAACCCGAAAATTTACCCGCGCCGAGGGCGACGCGGTACCCCGCGTCTCCGCAAAGGCTTGAGGCGGCCTTGGTTAGCGGCTCCCGACGCCCGCTTCGGCGGGCCCGGCGGGGCCGCCCTCAGTGCACGATGTTGCGCGCCGTGAGGTGCGCGATCACGGCGCCCACGAGGAGCGGCCGGATCGAGTAGCGCAGCTCCTCCTCCACCTCGGACCGCTCCTCCCCCTCGGAGCGCGTCCGGGGCAGCGCGCGGATGAGGTGACGGTTCACCAGGGACTCGAAGATCTGATAGCTCTCGTGCCGGGGCAGCCGGAAGATGCGGTCGTGCTCGGTGAGGGTGAGCGTCCGATGCTCGAGGAACGCCTTCAACGTGAAGTTCTGCGTGAGCGTGAGCGTCTCGAGCAGGGAGAAGTCCGGCTTCATCGGCGGGTGCATGAGCAGCCCGTCCCCACTCTCGAAGTCCGAAGCCTCCAGGGACAGGAAGAGCGCGAGGCGAAGGTTCCCCCCGGGGTGCCGCTGCAGCTCGTGGAAGACACACGCCACCACC
>CALJLC010000313.1 GCA_937982605.1 uncultured Gemmatimonadales bacterium
GTATGCTTGTCTTGTTGACGACGCGGCTCGCCCCGAATCCTCCGCTCTGCCGCGACGGCACCCTGGTCCCCTCGCCCCGCGCCCGCCCCCTCGTGCCCGTCGACGACATCAAGATCCACCCGCGGGACAACGACCTCGTCCTCGGGACGCACGGGCGGGGGATCTGGATCCTCGACGACATCGGCCCGCTCGAGCGGCTCGCCCCCGACGTGGTGGCGTCGAACGCCTTCCTCTTCCCGGTCCGCCGCGCCACGTCGTACAACCTGTACGAGCCGCAGGGGTGGACGCCGGGAATCTGGGCGGCCCCGAACCCGGAGGCGGGCGCGCGGCTGCGCTACTGGCTCGCCGCGGAGGCCGACGACCTCACGCTCCGCATCACCGACCCCGCCGGGGCGCCGATCCGGACCCTCGAGGCCACCGGGAAGGCCGGCATGAACGAGGTGATCTGGGACCTCCGCCTGGCGGAACCGGACGCCAGCGGGGACGAGATGGATCCCGGTCCGCGGGTGCTGCCGGGTACCTACCTGGTGGAGCTCGAGACCGGCGCCGACGTGGTGCAGACCGAGGTGACGGTGCGGTTGGATCCGCGGGTGGAGATGGCGCGCCGCCCGCTCATGGCGCGCCATCTCACGATGCTCGAGTCGTACCGGTTGTCCGGCCCGGTGGAGAAGGCCGAGGACGCGCTCGACGCGGCGGGCGACCACGTCGACGACGTGGAGCGGCGCCTCGGACAGCGCGCCGGCACGGCGGACGCCGAAGCGATCGCCTCGGCGCGACGCACGATCGAGGAGCTCGAGGAGCGCCTCGACGATCTCGCGGACGCCGCCGAGGTGTGGGAGGACATCGAGTCGCTGACCGCGCCGCCGCACGCCGACGCGCTCTTCCTGCTGGAGCGGGGGTGGGAGCGCATCCCGCCGCTCATCGACGAGGTGAACGCCTTCACCTCCGGGGCGCTCCGGTCGCTCCTCGGACGGGTCTACACCGAGGCGGGCATGCCCGACCTGGGCGAACCCGTGCCGGTCCCTCAGCGGAGCCGATGAGATGCCCGAGAGCCGCTTCGTCAGCGCGGGTCGGCTCAAGCCGCTGATCGCGTACTGCGCCGTGGCGTTCGTGACGCTGCTCGTCCTGGCGGAGCTCGCGCCGGGCGGGCGCATGCGTGGCGTGCTCGTGGCGCTCTGGATCGTGCTCTTTCCGCTCGGCGGCTGGCTCGTCTTCCGGCGGAGCTGACGTGGTCCCGGTCGTCGGCCCCTTCCTGCTGCTCGGCGTGATCGCATGGGTCGTGGCGATCGGGCTCGGGGTCGGATCGTGGCTGGGCCTCTTCTCCTGGCGGGATCGGTGGGCGCTGGCCGGGGCGCTGGCGGGCTTCGGGACGTTCGAGCTCTTCCTCTACGCCAACGGGGGGTGGCTTCCGGTCGTGGTCGGCAATCCGGCGCTCGCCTTTCCTGCCGCGGCCATGCTCTTCGTGGGATGCGGCGTGGGCGCGGCGTACGGGACCCTGTTCACGCCGGGCGGGCTCGCCCGGCCTCGCCTCGACGCGGGGACGGCCGAAGAGACGCTGTGGCTCCACGACGCGGTCGACCGGCTGCGGCCGGCGCCGCTGGACTGGGGGCTCACGGGTGCCCTCCTCGTCCCGGCTGCCGTGGCGCTCCACACGGGGCTCGCCGTCGCGCCGAGCGCGGGGCTCGTGCTGACCGGCCTGGCGGGCCTCATGGGGCCGGTCTTCGGATCCGCGGGCCTGCTCCTTCGGCGGCGGGCGAGTGATCGTCTGCTGGCCGAGATCGCCGCCCGCGAGGCGGTCACGGGCGGAGATGCGTGAGGCCCGGCTCGAGGCGTCACGGACCCACGGAGGTCGGAGACGAACGATGAAGAAAGGTCCTTCCCTCACCGCGGCGCTGCTTCTCGGTCTCCTGGCCGGGCAGGCGGAGGCGCAGTGGCCTTCCGACGACGGCACGCCCACCGAGTTCGCCCTCGCCATGAACGCCAAGATCCTCTGCTCGGGGATCTGGGTGCAGGGCAGGGACCCGGAGCTGCACGCGGCGGCCGATCTGCGGCGCTTCGACCACTTCTCCTGGGGCGACGACTTCACCTGGGCGATCGACGAGTCGCGCAGGCGGGTGACGTTGTCCGCCCCCGGGGTGCCGGACCGCGTGGCCCAGCACAACGGGGATCAGGGATGCTCGATCCTGCCCCGCGGCGCCGACGACGTCTACTTCACCCCCGCCGAGGTCGGCGCGGAGTGGCCGAACCGTTCGTGGGAGCTCTGGCCGATGGGCGAGCGGCTCCGGGACGAGGCGCTCCCGCCGGAGGTGGACGAGGCGGCGCTGGACGCCGCGCTCGACCTCGGCATCGCCAACCACGAGCACGGGCAGAACACCCGCGCGATCGTCGTCGTCTACCGAGGGCGCATCATCGGCGAGCGCTACGCGGTGGGCGTTCCCCGCGACATGCCGCACCTCTCGTGGTCCCAGGGAAAGAGCATCACCGCCGCGCTGATCGGCGTGCTCGTCGAGCAGGGGGCGCTGACGCTCGACCAGCGCGCGCCGATCGAGGCGTGGAGCCGGGCCGACGATCCCCGCCGGGAGATCACGATCCGCGACCTCCTGCAGATGAGCAGCGGGCTCGACTTCAACAACCACGGCCTCGGCAACCCGAACTCGCTGTCGATCGAGAACCACCACTTCCGGATCTACTTCGACGGGATCGACGTCTTCCGGCACGCGGTGAGCTTCCCGCTCGCCGTCGAGCCCGGCACGCGCTGGCGCTACCTCAACTCGGACCCGCTCACGCTCGGCCGCATCGTGCGGGAGACCGTGGAAGCGCGCGGCGAGTCGTACCACGCCTTTCCGTGGACGGCGCTCTTCGACCGCATCGGCATCAAGAACGCGGTGCTCGAGACCGACGCCTGGGGCAACTTCATCCTGACCGGCTACGACTACATGTCGGCGCGGGACTGGGCGCGCTTCGGGCTCCTCCACCTCCGGGACGGCATGTGGAACGGAGAGCGGATCCTGCCCGAGGGGTGGGTCGACTTCGTCTCCTCACCGGCGCCGGCCAACGAGAACGACGGCTACGGCGGGCTCTTCTGGCTCAACGCCGGCGGGAGCATGGACCGCGTCCCGGCCGACGCGTACTGGCCGGCGGGCTTCATGGGCCAGAACACCGTGATCGTGCCCTCACGCGACGTGATCGTCGTCCGCCTCGGGCCGAGCCCGGGGCGGGGCTACAACGCCTACCTGAACGACCTGGTCGGCGACGTGCTGGACGCGATCGAGCCGGGGGGTGGACGCTGAGGGGGTGCGCCTGCGGGGTCGCCACCGGGCCGACCCCTACTAGTTCCACCCCTCCGTCCGCGTCTCCGCCAGCACCGCCTCGTACGGATTGAACTCGATCCGGTCGGGGACGCGCGGCAGCAGCGGCAGCTCCACCACCGACTCCGGCCCCGCGACCGCGATCGGCACCACGGCCGATCCGTCGGCGCCGAAGTCGACCAGCACCGGCACGAGCATCTGGAAGCCGTCGGGTACCCGCTCCTGGCGGACGCGGACGGTGGCCTTCACGCTCCCGTCCGGCTGCTGCTCGTAGCGGTGGGCGAAGCGGTACGTCGGGATGTCCGAGCCGTACACCCACTGCTGGAAGAACCAGTCCAGGTCGCTGCCCACGACCTCCTCGGCCACCGCCTGGAACGACGCGGTGGACGCGGAGCCGTCCTTGTGGCGCTCCCAGAAGGTCCGCATGACCGCCGTGAAGCGGTCGTCGCTCCCGGTGTCGTGGTCGGTGAGCAGCGTGCGCAGCATGTGCAGCACCCAGGCGCCCTTCTGGTAGATCGTCTGCTCGTAGTCCTCGGGATGGTCCGAGAACCGGATGCGCGTGCCGAGCGCGATCGGGGGCGATTCGCTCCGGCGCTTCAGGAGCGCTTCGCGCGTCTCCTTCAGCCGCTTGTAGTACATGTCGACCGATCCCCGGGCGCGCGCCGCGTACCAGAGGCCGGAGAACTCGCTGAAGCCCTCGGCGATCCACCAGTCCCGGTACGTCGCGGGCCGGACGCCGATGCCCCACCACTGGTGCGCCACCTCGTGGGCCCGGAAGAGCTCGTCGAAGCCCGACGACGACGTCCACTGGAAGGTATTCCAGGCGAGCATGACGAGGCCGGGATACGCTTCTCCGTGGTTGTACGGGATCTCCGTGGCCACGAAGTCCCGAACGGTCGTCGGCCCGTAGACCCGGTTGTAGAAGGCGAAGCTGGCGCGCAGGTCGATCGCCACCATCTCCGACATGTCCCGCTGCTCCAGCAGGTTGTAGCCCGCCTCGAACGCCAGGTCGCCGAGCCGGCGGTGCGCGCCTTCGTTGACCAGAACGGTGAGCCCGGGATCGTCGGGTCCGGGCGGAGCCGACTCGAATCGGTCGAAGTCACCGATGTTGAAGGTGAGCTGCCGCACCGGCGGGGTCTCCCACGTCGTCACCGTCTCGCCGTCGGCGGTCGCCGAAGACGTCCGGGTGCCGACGGTCGCGACGGCGAGGTCGGTCGGCGTGCGGAAGGTGAGGCGGTAGGGGATCGGCCGGTCGTATTCGTAGACCGGGTACCACCCGGTGTGCGACGCGATCTGGATCCAGAGCCCCTGGGGCCGGTCCATCATGTCGCCCCGGTAGTGGAAGGTCAGTCGATCCACGCCCCCGGGCATCGTGCCGAAGTCGACCCAGAGGTCCGTCGCCTCCTTCGGCCGGTGGAAGCGGGCGGGTGTGCCGTCGCCCCAGACGACCGAGTCGACCTGAAGCTCGTAGAAGAGCCGGAACGGGATCCAGCTGTAGCGCGCCTGGAGGCGCTCGAACGCCATCGTCGCCCGGGCTTCGAGGTCCAGGTTGCCACGGACCCGCGTGTCGATGTCGTAGCCGGTCACGCGGATCAGGTCGAGCGCCTCCTGCGGGATCGACCGGCCGGTCTCGTAGTCGGACCGGCGATGGAACCGGGTCACCGGGACCGGACGCTTCGCCCGGTCGGCCTTGACGGAGAGGGTGACCTCCTCGGCGTCGTGCGGGTCGTAGGTGAAGATGAGGGGATCGTTCCGGTCCTCCGCCACGTGCGCGTAGAAGAACGCCGGGCCCGCGTTGATCAGGGGGAGGAGCACGCTCCGCGACACCCAGCCGTCGCCGTCGGTGAAGTACTCGCGGACCTCGCGCACGTCCCGCTCCATCTCCCTGTCGATCGGGAGCGGAGTCCACGCGAGCCCCGCCTGCTGGAGCTCGGAGATCGTGAAGTCCGTGAAGAGGAAGACCGCGCTCCGGATGTCCGGGTCGACCTCGGACGACCCCAGCATCCGCCCCGTCTCGGCCGCCTCGACCGGGTCGGTCACCGGCATCGTGAAGCGGCCGCGCCCGCGGAAGGCGACGCCGACCGTCCGGCCCCCGACGTCCCGGAGCGCCTGCACCCGACCTTCGTCGAGGTGGAAGGTGGCCACGTCTCGCTGGAGCGTGATCCCCCGGACTTCGGCGCCGCGCTCGGGGTCGGGAGCCAGCTCCCGGAGACCCCGGTACCAGACCTCGTAGCCGTCCGCCGACGGACCCGCCTGAGCCCCGGCGGACGGAGGGGCGGTGGCCGCGCTCAGGGCGAGCGCCACCAGGGGGGCGAGGACACGACGCACGGGCGACCTCCCGGCCGAAAGCGCGGTGGATATCCGCAGGAAAATCGCGGCGGTGAGGTGGGCGCGCCAGTGAGGAGCCCGCTCGCCGGGTCCGCGGAGACCCTTCCGAGCCCTCGGTCTCACCCGTTGACCCCCACACGACGTCGGGCCATCGTTCCTGCGCACCTCCACCGAGAGATCCCGTGAACGCGCAGCGGACCGAGACGACGACGATCACCACCACCGCCCGGACTACCGGGCGCGGGGCTGTCCTCGTCGGCTGAAGCGGCATCGATCACCGACGCGAGGCGCGGCCCCCGGACCCGGGCGCCGCGCCTTTTTCGTGCCTGCCACCCCCTGTCATGTCCAGTCAACAGATCAAGATCACGCTGCCCAACGGTGACGTCCTCGAGCTGCCGGCGGGCTCCTCGGCCGCCGACGTGGCCGCGTCCATCGGGCCGGGGCTGGCCAAAGCGGCGGTCGCGGCACAGATCGCTCCGGAGCCGGCCGATGCCGACGCCTTCCGCACGGTGGGGCTCATGGAGCCGATCGACGGCGACGTCCACATCCGGATCCTCACCGCGAAGGACCCGGACGCGCTCCCGGTGCTGCGTCACTCCGCCGCGCACGTGCTGGCCACGGCGGTCCGCGAGCTGCGCCCCGGCGCGGGGATCGGCTTCGGGCCGGCCATCGACGACGGCTTCTACTACGACTTCGACGTCGACGCGCCGTTCACGCCGGAGGACCTCGCGGCGTTCGAGGCGAAGATGGCCGAGGTCGTGGAGGCCGATCAGCCCTTCGAGCGTCGCCGGGTCGACAAGGCGGAGGCCCGGAAGCTCTTCGCCGACGATCCGCTCAAGCTGGAGCGCCTCGAGGAGTTCCCGGACGACGAGGTCATCACCGTCTACGAGAACGGGCCCTTCCTGGACCTGTGCCGCGGCCCGCACGTCCCGAGCACGGGGCACCTGAAGCACTTCAAGCTGCTCTCCGGCGCCGGCGCGTACTGGAGGGGCGACGAGAAGCGCCAGATGCTCCAGCGCATCTACGGCACGGCGTTCTGGAAGCGGGGCGAGCTCGACGAGCACCTGCACCGGCTCGAGGAGGCCCGACGGCGCGACCACCGTCGGCTCGGCCGCGAGCTGGACCTCTTCCAGTTCCACCCGGTCTCGCCCGGGGCGGCCTTCTGGACGCCGCGCGGGACGGCCGTCTACAACGCGCTCGAGGCCTTCGTGCGCGACCGCCAGCGGGAGGACTTCCTGGAGGTGAAGACGCCGCTCCTCTACACCAAGGAGCTGTGGGAGCAGTCGGGCCACTGGGGCAAGTACAGGGAGAACATGTTCCTCGTCCTCGACTCGGAGTCGGGCGAGCACGACATGTCGCTCAAGCCGATGAACTGCCCCTCGCACCACCTCTACTACGCGGCGCAGACGCACTCCTACCGGGAGCTCCCGCTGCGCTACGCGACGCTGGACGTCCTGCACCGCAACGAGCTCTCCGGGGCGCTTTCCGGCCTCACGCGGGTGCGCCAGTTCGCTCAGGACGACTGCCACGTATACCTGCGCGAGGACCAGATCGCCGAGGAGGTGGCGTTCCTGACGGACTTCATCCTCGGACACTACGCCGCCTTCGGGCTGGAGTCGCGGATCAAGTTCGCCACGCGCCCCGAGCAGCGGATCGGCAGCGACGAGCAGTGGGACCACGCCGAGGCCGCGCTGCGGGAGGCGCTCGAAGCCACGGGACACGACTACGAGACCGAGCCCGGCGACGGCGCCTTCTACGGGCCGAAGGTCGACTTCCACGTGACGGACTCGATCGGGCGGAGCTGGCAGCTCGGCACGATCCAGCTCGACTACAACGCGCCGGAGCGCTTCGATCTGGAGTACGTGGGCCAGGACAACGCGCGGCACCGGCCGGTGGTGATCCACCGGGCCGTCTGCGGCTCCTTCGAGCGCTTCATCGCCATCCTCATCGAGCACTTCGCCGGGGCGTTCCCCACGTGGCTCGCGCCGGAGCAGGTGCGGGTGCTCCCGGTCAGCGAGAAGGCGAGCGAGAGCGCCAGGGCGCTCGGCGCCACGCTGCGGGCCGCGGGGATCCGCGCGCACGTCGAGGAGCGGGAGAAGCTCGGCTACCGGATCCGGGAGGCCGAGACGATGAAAGTCCCCTACATGGGCGTGGTCGGCGAGCGCGAGGCCGCGGACGGCACGGTGGCCGTGCGCAAGCGCGGCGCGGGCAAGAAGCAGGAAGTCATGAGCCGCGACGACTTCGTCGGGCTGCTCACGCGGGAGATCGAGGAGAGGGCGCTGGACTGACGCGGGAGGCACGGCGCGCCCCATCGAGCGGGGTGCCGTCGTGCGGGCCGCCGACGGGTACCCCGGGGGTCGTTGACCGCGGCTCCGCTCTCCGGCATCTTTTTCGTCCGCCCGCGAGGGTGGGAGACAACCAGGAAGCGGGTCGCCGGGACCAGGCGGCTCCACCTTCAGGGCTCCGCGGAGCCGACATGAGGGTCGCGCGGTACGGAGGTCGGCGAGGCGCCGGCGTTCGTTCCGGGTCGCGGCCCGAGAGATTCTCGGGCCTTTTGCTTTGCAGTATGGGCGCCGGTACGGCGTCCGCATCGAGACTCCATCGGAGGTTGGGGAAATCAGCGACAAGAGAGTCCGCGTCAACGACCAGATTCGTATCAGCCCGATTCGGCTGATCCAGGACGACGGAGAGCAGATCGGGATCGTCAGCATCGACGAGGCCCGGGAGCGTGCGGAAGCGAGGGGGATGGACCTGGTCGAGGTGGCGGCAGACGCCCGCCCGCCCGTGGTCAAGATGATGGACTACGGGAAGTACAAGTACGAAGCGGATCGAGCTCGCCGCGAAGCGCGGAAGAAGCAGCACGTGATCAAGGTCAAGGAGGTCAAGTTCCGACCCGGGATCGAGGATCACGACTACGCCTTCAAGGTGGGCCACGCGAAGCGCTTCCTCGAGGAAGGCAACAAGGTGAAGCTGACGATGATGTTCCGAGGTCGTCAGATCACCCATCCGGAGCTGGGCCTCGAGGTGCTCTCGCGCGTCACCGAGGATCTGCAGGACCTCGGGAAGGTGGAGTCACAACCGAATATGGAGGGGCGGACCATGTCGATGGTCCTGGCCCCGTTGAAGACCTGATAGAACACCCCGGGCCGATCGGGGGAAAGGAAGCAGTTCCATGCCGAAGATGAAGACGCACCGTGGCGCCGCGAAGCGGGTCAAGAAGACCGGCACCGGCAAGCTCAAGCGGATGCGCTCGAACAAGAGCCACATCCTGACGAAGAAGACGACCAAGCGGAAGCGGCGTCTCCGTCAGCCGGATCTCGTCTCCAAATCCGACGAGAAGCGGCTCAACAAGATTCTCCCCTACGGCTCCTGAGGAGGCTGAACGATGCCACGTGCAACCTCCGCCGTAGCGCGGAACAAGCGTAAGAAGAAGATCTTCAAGGCGGCCAAGGGCTACTTCGGCGGCCGCAAGAACCTCTACAAGACCGCCAAGGACGCGGTCGAGAAGGGGTGGGAGCACGC
>CALJLC010000314.1 GCA_937982605.1 uncultured Gemmatimonadales bacterium
GCTCCTACGCCCGGACCGAGTCGCTCCGCGCGATTCCGGTGCCCCGTCGCACCTCGGTCCGGGCGTAGGAGCGCGACAGTCCCCGGCGGCGGACCGGAGCGCCGGGTACCCGGAGCGCCTCGATCTCGTGGGCGATCACGTTGAGCGTCGCGCCGTCCTTCTGCAGTCGGCCCTTCACGGCCAGGAAGGGCTCCATGCGCACGGCCGAGCGGTCGCGCTGATAGATGTCCGGCTTCACGATCACGTTGATCGGCCCGTGCTCGTCCTCCATGAGGACGAAGACGTACCCCTTCGCCGTGCCCGGCCGCTGACGGGTCGTGACCAGCCCGGCGACACGCACGGTGCTCCCCTGCTCGAGGTGGGGGAGCCGCTCCGAGCCGACGGTGCCCGCGGGCAGCGCGCCCTCCAGGAGGGTGAGCGGGTGCAGCTCGGCCGAGAAGCGTAGCATCCGGTACTCGGCGATCATGCGGTCGTGCGGCTCGAGATCGGGGAAGGCGAGCCCGGCGTACGGATCGTCCAGCGCCATCTCGATCTGCGCGTGGTCCTCGCGACCGCCGGTCCGGTCGTCGTCGGTCTCGGGCCCGAGCCAGAGGCCCGCCTGCCAGAGGAGCTCGCGGCGCGTGAGCCCGAAGTCGGCGAAGCCGCCGACCCAGATCAGGTTCTCGACGGCGGGGCGCTTGAGCGTGGCCGGTGTCCGGCGCAGGAAGTCGACCAGCGACCGGAACGGGCCGCCGGTCTCCCGCTCCGCCACGACCCGTTCCGCGATGTCGGCGCCCCACCCCCGCACGAAGCCGAGCCCGATGCGCAGGTCGTCGCCTTCGGCGGTGCACTCGACCCGGCTCCGGTTCACGTCGGGCAGGAGGGTCCGGATGCCGTTGCGGCGGGCGTCCCGGCCGAGCGCGTCGAGCGAGTAGAAGCCCATCGGCTGGTTGTTGAAGAGCCCGACGTAGAATTCGACCGGATGGTAGTGGCGCAGCCACGCCGACTGATACGCCAGCAGGCCGAAGGCGGCGGCGTGCGACTTCGGGAAGCCGAACTCCGAGAAAGCCGTCACCTGCGTGAAGATCTCCCGCGCGGTGGTCTCGTCGACGCCGTTGGCGAGGGCGCCGTCACGGAACTCCTCCCAGTGCGCGGCGAGCGCCTCCTTCGAGCGCTTCCGGCTCATGGCGCGCCGGAGCGACTCGGCCTGACCGTCGGTGAACGAAGCGAGCGCCTGGCAGACCTTGAGCACCTGGTCCTGGAAGATGATCACGCCGAGCGTCTCGCCGAGCGCCTCCTCGAGGAGCGGGTGGGGATAGGGGACCTCGTAGCCCGGCACCTCGCGCAGCATCTCGCGCCGACGGACGTACGGATTGACCGCCCCGCCCACGATCGGCCCCGGCCGCACGATCGCGACCTGAACGGCCAGATCCTCGAGATTGCGCGGGCGCGTGCGGCGCAGCATCTGGATCTGCGCCCGGCTCTCGATCTGGAAGATCCCGACGGTGTCGCCCGAGCAGATCCGGTCGTAGAGCACCTCGTCGTCGAAGTCGATGCGCGAGAGGTCCGGAGCCTCGCCGTGGCGCTCGGCGATGAGGTCGATGCTCTCTTCGACGAGCGAGAGCATGCCGAGCGCGAGGAAGTCGATCTTGATGAAGCCCGCGTCCTCGCACGAATCCTTGTCCCACTGACAGAGGACGCGACCCTCCCAGGCCGCCGGCTCGAGCGGGACGATCTCCACGAGCGGGCGGCTCGAGATGATCATGCCGCCGACGTGCTGCGAGATGTGGCGAGGCAGCCCGGCGATGTCCTCGGCGAGCTCGCCGAGGAGCTTCCAGAGGTGGCCGTCCGCGCGGTCCTTGAATTCGGGGAGCGAGGCGATCTCCTCGGCGAGCCCCGAAGCCGAGCGGTGCTCGGCCAGCTTGGAGAGCTTCTCGAGCTCGCCCAGGGGGAGGTCGAGCGCCTTGCCGATCTCGCGCACCGCCGACTTCAGCCGGTACGTCGGGAAGGTGCAGACGAGACCGGTGTGCTCGTGCCCGTACTTTTCGTAGACGCGCAGGATGAGCTGCTCGCGGATATCCCGCGGAAAGTCCAGGTCGATGTCCGGGACGCTCCGCAGCGCCTCGTTGAGGAATCGTCCGAGGAAGAGGTTGTTTTTCACCGGATCGATGTGCGACATCCCGATCAGGTAGCAGATGATCGAGGAGACCGACGAGCCCCGGCCCCGACCGGCCGGAAGCCCCGAGCGGGCGCGCGGCGCCTCGCCACGCACCTCGCGGGCGACCTCGGCGGCGAGGTCCATGATGTCCCGGTAGACGAGGAAGAAGCCGGCGAGGCCGTGCAGGTCGACGAGGCAGAGCTCGGTGTGCAGCCGCTCCTCGGCGTCGCGCTCCTCGGCGCTTCCGGGCTCGTACAGCTCGCCGATGCGGGCGAGGCACATCGCCGCGAGGTTCTCGATCGCCGCGCCGCGCTCCGAGCCCTCGAAGTCCGGGAACTCGTAGCCCAGGTCCTCGGTGAGGTCGAAGGCCGCGCACCGCTCCGCGATCAGCAGCGTGTTCGTGAGCGCCTCGGGGCGGCTGTCGAAGCGGTGGCGCATCTCCCACGGCTCGGGGAGGTGGAAGAGACGGTTGGCACGCCGGGCGCCGTGCGCGCCGTCGAGCGTGCTCCGGGTACGGATCGAGACGAGGACGTCCTGGAGGCGGTGCCGCTCGGGGCGGTGGTAATGGACGTTGCCGGTGCCGACGACGCCCAGCCCTCGCCGGCCGGCCAGCCGGGCGAGCCCCTTGTTGCGGGCGCCGTCGCCCTTCACGCCGTTGTCCTGCAGCTCGACGAAGAGGCTGCCGGGTCCGAAGGCGCGGACGAATCTCCCCAGCAGCGCCTCGGCGTCGGCGACCGAGGAGTCGAGCGCCGCCGCCAGCGGGCTCCTCGCGCAGCCGGTGAGCAGGATCAGCCCCTCGGCGCGGTCGAGCAGGGAATCGAGCGGAAGGCGCGGATCACCGCGCTCCGACCCCATGTGCGCCTCGGTGAGGAGGCGCGAGAGGTTGGCGTAGCCGCGCGCCGTCTCGGCCAGCAGCGTCACGTGGTGTCCGCCCTCGGGCTCGTCGACGCCGGGAAAGCAGTCGCGCAGCGTGACTTCGGCGCCCGTGATCGGCTGGAGACCGGCCTCCTTCGCGGCCCGCGCGAACTCCATCGAGCCGTACAGGCCGTTGTGGTCGGTCAGCGCCAGGGCGGGGTAGCCGAGCTCGACGGCCCGCAGGACGAGCTCCTCGGGGTGCGAGGCTCCGTCCAGGAAGGAGAAGCCCGAGTGGCAGTGCAGCTCGACGTAGGGAATCGACAACCTCGGCCTCCGCGCGTCACGTCACGTCCTCGTCCGGACCGGCGTCGCCGGTCCCCTCGCTCCCTCGAGCGCGGAGACCGAACATAAACCGAAAGTCGGGGGTGCGCAAACACGAATTTCGGGGTGGTGGGTGGGGGACCGGAGCCGTCACGTGGCCCCGCCCGTCGGCCGATCAGACCGGCATCGGCGGCTCGCGCAGCCCGGCGGGGAGCCGACCCGGCATCACACCCCGGCTCCGGAACGCGGGCACGTACACGCCCGCCCCGCGGTCCTCCTTCAGCAGGCGCTCGAAGAGCTCGAAGAGGCGAGGGTCGAAGATGTGGCCGGCGTCGCCCTGCATGATCTCGAGGGCGGCCCGGTGGGAGAACGCCGTCCGGTAGCTCCGGGTCGTCGTCAGCGCGTCGAAGACGTCCGCCACGCACAGCACCCGGGCGGCCACCGGGATCGCCTCCCCGGCCAGGCCGTGCGGGTAACCGCCCCCGTTCCAGTGCTCGTGGTGGTGGAGAACCATCGGTCGGATGTCCCAGGGGAAGTCGACGTCGGCCAGCAGCTCCACCCCGCGCTCGGGGTGCTCGTGCATGACGCGCCACTCGTCGGCGTTCAGAGGTCCCTGCTTGTTGAGGATCTCCGGAGGGATCCCGACCTTGCCGACGTCGTGGAGGAGCGCGCCCATCCGGAACCACGGAAGCGCCCGGCGGTCGAGCCCCGCCGCGATCGCCAGGCGGCACGCGTAGGTGGCCACCCGCTCGCAGTGTCCGCGCGTGTATCGGTCGGCGGACTCGATCGAATCGGCCCACTCGGCCACGATCTCCTCGAAGCCGCGCTCGAGCGCCTCGATCTCCCGGCGGATCGTGGCCAGGTCGTGCCGGGCGCGGAGCTGCTCGAAGGTCTCGTGCGCGCGGTTCAGGCATTCGAGCAGCTCGGCGTTGCGGCCCTGCGCCCGGAAGACGTAGGCCATCTCGCGCCGGATCTCGGCCTCGAGGAGGAGGTCCTGTCGGGCGGTCGCGTCCTCGAGGGCGCGCAGGAGCCGCTCTTCGGCCACGCTGGACCGGCCGAGCCGCCGGTTGATCGTGCCGGCGTGCATGTGGATCTCGCCCAGCCAGCGCTCCGCCTGGAGCTCGAGTGCCAGGTCCAGCGCGTCGTCGCACGCCTCGCGGGCGGCCTCGTAGTCCTCGCGAGCCAGCTGGAGTCGGGTCCGCTGAACGCGCACGAGGACCTTGAGCGCCACGTTGCCGGTGCGGTCGCAGCTCTCCTCCGCGGCGTCGAAGGTGGCTTCGGCGTCGGCCCACTCCTCCAGGTCGACGTGCACGCGCCCGATGTTGACCAGCAACCCGCACACGTACTCCTCGAGGCCCAGGCTGCGGTAGCGGCGCAGGCTGCGGTCGTACCACTCCTGCGCGGCGCGGTGATCGCCGTGGACGTTCGCGACGTTGCCCAGGTTCTGATCGAGCATCGCGACCAGGCGATCCTCGCCGGCCTCCTCGGCGAGCCGTCGGGAGTGGTGGTAGTAGTCCTCGGCCTCCTCGAGCCGTCCGCGCCCGAAGGCCAGCACGCCGTAGCAGTTGAGCACGTGCGCCAGGTCGAGCGTCGAGCCGGCGAGCTCCGCCGAGGCGCGGGCGGCCTCGTAGCAGTCCAGCGCCGCGTCGACGTCGCCCGAGACCTCCCACGACCGACCGATCCACCGCAGGAGCGCGCTCGCGAGTGCCGCGTCGGAGGGACCCTCCAGGCGACGCAGCGCCGCCTCGTAGCGCCTGCGTGCGACGGCGAAGCGACCGGCGCGTTCGGAGGTGCGAGCCTCCTCGATCAGGCCCTCGACGTCGCGCCGAGATCCGTCGGTCTGGGGGTCCAACATGCGGCGGGCGCTGCTCCCGGGGGTGGAGTCGTCGCCGTCGGCCCGGACGATCCGAGCCGATGGCTGCTGTCACACCGCACCTGGGGGGGACGGCGAGCATACGCGCTCCTCCCCCGTCCCGCCAGTCGCCCGCCCCCCCCGGCGAGGAAGGGGCGGGCCTCGGCTCATCCCGTCGCGCAGACGTAGCCCGAGAAGTGGTTCACGTCGAACGCCACCGCGTCTCGACTGCGGTACGCGGGGAGCGTCTCGAGCGGCTCGACGCCCTCCGCGGGATCGCCGTCGAAGTAGACGCCCAGGAAGCGTTCCAGACCGGCGCCCCGGACGGCCGCCGGGCCGTCCGCGGGGAGTCGCCCGGCGGCCTCGGTGGCCCCCACGCGAACCTCGATCGTGGCCGGCCTGAGGAAGCGGAGGCCGTGCGGCTGGAAGTCGAACGCCATCTCCCGGCCCGCCAGCGCCGTCATGGTGATCTCGACCGGGCGGCTCAGGGCGCCCTCGGGCACCACGAAGGTGACGCCGGCCTCGGCGATCTCGAGGCGCCCGCCTTCCGTTCCGATGGTCCGAGACACGACGAGCTCCTGTTCGAGGGGAACGAGACGGGCGACGGCGTCGAAGCCCGGAGCCGGAGGCCGGCTGAAGAACGCGGATTCCGGGGACTCCGGACCCTGCGTGGGGAGGGGGGTGTCGGCGCACGCGACGAGCGCGAGCACGAGCGCGGCGACGGGGATCCGATGCGAGAACGACCGCATGGTTCCTCCTACGAGAAGTGGATACGTAGGGGGAGCGCCCGAACGATCGGTCGCGCAGGGGGCGTGCCGCGGCGAGCGGCGATCCCCGAAAAGGCGCGTCCGCGCTGGCGATCCGGCCGCTCGCGGCATTCGGGCCGCGTCGAGACGACCCGTCCCGCGCTGCCGGGAGGAGGAACTTCTTACCCGGGTGCGGGATCGCGCACGATCCGGGTTCCCTCCCCCCGCCGGACCGCGCTCACACGGCCGCGGCCGCCGCGCTCGCCCGCTCCCCGAGCCGGTCGTCCTCGAGGCGCTCGACCCATCGGCCGAACGAGCCGGTCGGTCCCGACCACGACAGCTCGTCGACATCGTCGAAGAGCGGCGCGTCGGTCCGCAGCGTCGCCAGATCCTTGAAGAGCAGGGCGTCGGCGCGCCGCTCGCCGAGCACCTCGTCGGGGAAGTCCTCGATCCGACCGTGGGCGTCGATGAGGCGACGCGCGGTGACCTTGCCGATCCCGGGGATGCCGGGGAAGCCGTCGGCGGAGTCACCGACGAGGGCGAGGAAGTCGGGGATGTGCTCCGGCGCGACCCCGAACTTCTCCCGGACTCCGTCCTCGTCGCGGATCTCTCCCTTGCGGCGGTCGACCTGCACGACGCGCCGGCCGCGTACACACTGCGCCAGGTCCTTGTCCGGCGTCCAGATCGAGACGCGCTCCACCCGGGCGTCCCCGGCCGCGATCCGCGCGGCGCTCGCGAGCCCGTCGTCCGCCTCGAGGTCGGTCATCGGCCAGACTGCGACGCCCATCGCCTCGAGCGCGTCCTCGAGCGGGTGGACCTGCGCCCACAGCCGAGGATCGAGGCCGTCACCCGTCTTGTAGTCGTCCCAGAGGTCGTTGCGGAACGACTCGACCACGTGATCGGTGGCGACGCCGATGTGGGTGGCGCCTTCCTCGACCATCTCGAGCACCGAGTGCAGCACGCCCGCCACCGCGCCGTAGCGCGGCGGGTCCCCCTTGGCGAAGCGGAGCCGGCCGTAGAACTGGCGGAAGAGCTCGTAGGTGCCGTCGATCAGGTGGACGTGCACGCGCCGGGCGCGCGTCACGCCACCGAGTGGAGCGGCGGGTTGCGCGGCGCGGGATCGCGCGAGGCGGCGAGGATCGGCAAGGGCGTCCGGAAGAGGGGAGTCACGGGCGATCGCAGCGGGCGCGTGCTGAGGACGATGGGCTCGAAGAGCTCGAAGAGCGTCGGGTCGAACACGTGGCCGGCGTCACCGGCCATGATCTCGAGCGCGACCTCCGTCGTAAAGGCCTGCCGGTAGCTCCTCGTGGTGGTCAGGGCGTCGAAGACGTCCGCCACGCACAGGATGCGGGCGGAGATCGGGATCTCCTCTCCGGCCAGGCCGGCAGGATATCCGCTTCCGTCCCAGCGCTCGTGGTGGTGCAGCACCATGGGGCGGATGTCCCAGGGGAACTCGACGTCCTGGAGCAGTCGGACGCCCAGCTCCGGGTGTCGTCGCATGACGGCCCACTCCTCGTCGTCGAGCGGGCCGCGCTTGTTCAGGATGCGCGCCGGCACGTCGACCTTGCCCACGTCGTGGAGCAGCGCGCCCATCCGGAACCACGTCAGGTCCCTCTCGTCGATGCCCGCCGCCACCGCGAGGCTGCACGCATAGTCCGCGACCCGCTCGCAGTGTCCGCGGGTGTAGCGATCGGTCGACTCGATCGAGTCGCCCCACTCGCTGACGATACGCTCGAAGCTGCGCTCGAGCTCGCGGATCTCCCGGCTCACCGCGGCCAGGTCTCCGCGCGCCCGCAGGCGTTCGAAGGCGTCGTGTGCCCGCTGCAGGCAGACGAGGAGCTCGCGGTTCCGGCCTTCCGCCTGGAAGAGCACCGCCATCTCCTTTCGGATCTCGGCCTCCAGGAGGAGGTCCTCGCGGGCTTCCGCTTCCCGCAGCGCCCGCCCGAAGTGGTCCTCCGCCAGGCCGGGTCGGCCCTGCGATCGGCGGATCACGCCGTCGTGCATGTGGATCTCGCCCAGCCACCGCTCGTCGCTCAGGCGCAGCGACAGCTCCATCGCGTCGTCGCACGCCCGTCGTGCACCCTCGAGGTCGTTGCAGGCGAGGTGCATGCGCGTGCGGTTCACGTGCACCAAGATCGAGAAGCCCACCTGGCCCGAGGCGTCGCAGATGCGGGTGGCGGAATCGAAGACCGAATCGGCCTCGTCCCACTCCTCCAGGTCGATGTGGACCCGGCCGACGTTGACGAGGAGGGGGCCGATGTACTCGTCGAGCCCGAGGGCCCGATACCGTTCGAGGCTGCGCAGGTAGCAGGCGTGCGCCTCGGCGTGGTCGCCGTGCACGTTGGCCACGTTGCCGAGGTTCTGGTCCACCATGGCGATGAGCCGTTCTTCCCCGGCGGCCTCGGCGAGGCCGCGCGCTCGCTCGTACAGGGCCTGGGCCTCCTCGAGCGCGCCGCGGCGGAACATGAGGATCCCCAGACAGTTGAGCACGTGCGCCAGGTCCTCGGTCGAGCCGGCCGCTTCGGCGACGGCGAACGCCGCCTCGTAGCAGTCGGTGGCCGCCCCGAGGTCGCCGGTGGCCTCGTGCGTCCGGCCGATCCAGCGCAGGAGCGCGCTCGCCCGCGGGGCGCTCTCCTGGCCTCTCAGCCGTCGGAGAGCCGCCTCGTAGCGGCCTCGGGCCACCTCGAAGCGGCCGGCGCGCTCGGCCACGCGCGCCTCCTCGACGAGTCCGTCGGCCTCGTCCGTCGGGAGCCCGGGCGCCGGTTTCACGACACCCTCCGCCCCGCGCCCTCCAGCCCGTGCGCCCGGACCTTCCGCAGGAGCGTCGGCCGGCTGATGCCGAGCATGCGTGCCGCGGCGCTCCGGTTGCCTCCGGTGATCTCGAGCGTGTGGCGCACGAGCTCGGCCTCGGCCGACGAGAGCGTCTTCCCGGACTCGGGGATCGTGATCACCCGATCCGATGGGCCCGCCTCGCCCCCCCCGGGACCCGCGCGCTGCGTGATGGCGAGATCATCGGCGTGGATCCGGGGGCGGACGCCGAGGAGGGCGGCACGCTGGACCACGTTCTTGAGCTCGCGCACGTTTCCCGGCCAGTCGTGGGCCCGCAGCAGCGCCAGGGCCCGCGGAGAGAGCTCCTTGACCGGGATCCCGTGCTCCAGGGCGACCTGCTGCGAGAAGTGTCGCGCGATCGACTCGATGTCTCCGGGCCGCTCGCGGAGGGGCGGGAGCTCGAGACGCAGCACGTTCAGTCGGTAGAACAGGTCCTCCCGGAACTTGCCGCCGGCCACCTCGGACTCCAGGGGCCGGTTCGTGCCCGCGATGACCCGACACCGTACGTCGATCTCCTTGAAGCCTCCCAGCCGCCGGACCTTCCGCTCCTCCAGCGCCCGGAGGAGCTTGGGCTGCAGGTCCTGCGGCAGATCGGCGATCTCGTCGAGGAAGAGCGTCCCGGCGCCGGCCAGCTCGAAGAGCCCCTTCTTGAGCGAGCGAGCGTCGGTGAACGCCCCTCGCTCGTGACCGAAGAGCTCGGACTCGAGGAGCGCCGGCGGGATCGCCGTGCAGTTCACGGCCACGAACGGCTCGCCCCCGCCGAGCCCCGCGTAGTGGATCCCGCGTGCGAAGAGCTCCTTGCCCGTGCCGGTCTCGCCGAAGAGGAGCACCGTGGTCCGGTGACGAGCCGCCACCCGCCGGGCGAAGTCGACGGCGGCCCGGATGGCGGGGCTCTCGCCGATGACCGACTCGAAGGCCCGGTCGGCCGGTTCCGGCCCCGACGGGCGTCGTCGTGCCCGGATCTCGTGTGATGCGAGCTGGTAGGTCATGGCAGCGGCCCTCCGGAGACGCCGGCCGGACCGGGCAGCGCACCGTCGTGGACGGTGAGCAGCAGCGCCTCCACCGCGGCCGCGTCGAGGCTGGCGTCGATGCTGCGGAAGAGCGCGGCGGACCGCTTCCAGCAGGCCCGCGCGGGCGCCGCGTGGCTCTGCCGCCAGTGCGTCGTCCCGATCTCCCGGAGCAGCTCCGCTTCCAGGAGCGTGTCACGACCCTCCCGGGCCAGCGCCAGCGCGCTGTCGTGATGGAGCGCCGCAGACTCGAAGTGGCCCCGCTCCCGATCGAGGATGCCGCGGAACTTGAGCGCGCCCGCGAGCCTCAGCGCATCCCCCCTCTGGCTCGCGATCTTCAGCGCGGTCTCGCACGGCGTCTCGGCGTCGTCCCACCGCCGTTCGGCGATGTAGGACTCGGCGATATTGAGGTGGCAGACGCCCTGCATGCCGAGGTCGCCCCGTTCCTCGGCGATGCGCAGCCCCCGGCGAAGCGACTCGCGCGCCTCCCGGTACTGCCCCAGGTCGGTGTGCAGCATCCCGAGGTTGTTGAGCACCCAGGACATCGCCTCGCGGTCGTGGGCGGCCTCGAAGGCGTCGAGCGCGGAGCGATACCGCACCAGCGCGCCGTCCAGGTCGCCGCGGATGTTGGCCAGAACGCCGAGGTTCTGCTCGATCATGCCGCAGAGGCGGTATTCCCCGGCGGCCGTGGCAAGGCGTGCCGCCCGGCGGTAGATGCCGGCGGCCCGATCCACCTCGCCCCGTCGCTGCGTGACGATCGCCAGGCAGTTCAGCGCGTGGGCGGTGCCGGCCGTGTAGTCGGCCTTCTCGGCGATGTCGAGGCTCTGCCGGTAGAGCGCTTCGGCCTCGTCCGTCTCGCCGAGCTCTCGCCGCGCCGTGCCCATCCAGCGGACGACGTCGGCGTGGCGTGCCGGGTCGGAGTCCTCTCCGAGCTCCAGCCTCGCGGCTTCGTAGTACCTGAGCGCATCGTGCAGCTCGCCTCGCTGCTCTTCGGAGCGGGCTCGTGCCACCAGACCGTCCACCGTCGCGGCGTGCGCGCCGACGCCCTGATCGCGGGCTCCGTGGTCGTTGTCGTGTGCCATGGGCTGGCCTGTGGGTCGGAGGATCGTGACGGAGGTCTGTCGACGATCATCCGGAGGCGCAGACGTAGCCCGAGAAGTGCCACACGCTGAAGGCGATCGACTCGTCGACCAGCCACGTCTCGATGTTCTCCAGCGGCTCGACTCCGGCGCCCGGATCACCTTCGTAGTACACGCCGAGGAAGTTCTCCAGCGGAGCCCCGCGCAGCTCGGCGAGCTTGCGGTTCTCGAGGATGTCCCGCGCCTCGGTGCCGTCGGCGCGGACGAGGATCCGGGCCGGGCGCTCGACCTCGAGGCCTTTGGGTGCGAGCTCGAACGCCACGGCGTCTCCGGCGATCGCACGCATCGTGATCTCGACTTCCTCGCGCAGCGCGCCCGCGGGTACTTCGAAGACGACGCCGGCCTCGTCGATCCTGAGCTCCCCGCCTTCCGGCCCCATCCGGGCGCTGGCGGAGAAGTCGCGCGTCAGGGGAACGTCCCGCTGGAGCGCCGAGAAGCCCGGCGCCGGCGCGGTGCGGAAGAACGACTCCGCGTCGATCCCGCCGAGGTCGAGAGGGGTGGACTCGCTCGCGCACCCCGCGAACATCAGCGTCGCGACCAGCGCGAGGGCCGTCTTCACGTCGACCGTCCTACTCATGGGTCCTCCTTGAACCGAGGGCCTTGGGGGAGCTGTGGGACGGTTCTGATCCGCACGCGATGTGCCAGGTCCCGGGCTCGGACCGGCATCTCGTTCAACCTCAAAGCTTTAGGTCCGAAACATCCTTTCCCGGAGGGCTGGCACGGGGTGTCACAGTGTGTGACGGGTGCAACGATCCGTTGCGCCAATGCGTTACAGGCGCAGCACCTGGAACGAATCGTGCCACCCATGGTGCGGAGGGTGCGCCGGCCCTACCGTCGGGGGCCGATCCTCGTCGACCCGAGTGCCATGTCCGAACCGGTCTACACGGCTCACATCCGTATCGAGCGCCTCCGGGGGCCCCACCGACACGCGTACCTGCCCGCCCACGACGGGCCGGTCGAGTTCGGCGTGCACAGCGCCATCGCCGAGCACTACGGCGTCGAACCCGAGCGTGAGATCACGACGACGCTCGACTACGTCATGGCGGCGACCGGCGGCTGACTGACCGGCACCTTCGGGGGCGCGCTGGAGGCGCGCGGGATCGACGCGAGCGAAGGGCGACTCGTCGGGGAGGTGCGGGGCGAGGTCGAGAAGGAGGACGACGGCGTGATCGTCGTCCGGCGCATCCACGTGACGTACCGTCTGGAGGCGGACGACGCGCACCGCGACACGGTGGAGCGGGTCCACGGCTTCCACGCCGACCGGTGTCCGGTCTATCGCACGCTGAAGAACTCGATCGAGATCACGACCGAGTACGTGCTGCACGCCTGAGCCGGCCCCCGACGGGGCCGGAGGTCACGCCATCGAGGCGCGGAAGATGCTCCCGATGGAGTCGTCGAGGCCCGCGTCGAAGTCGTCCGCCGACTGCCCGGCGCTCAGACCCTCGACGAGGGCTCGGGAGAAGCTCGCGACCATCCCGGGCTGACGCGCGAGACGCTCGTTCGCCTCGTCGCGCGAGTAGCCGCCCGACAGGGCCACGACCTTGAGCACGTTCGGGTGCTCGATGCACGGGGTGTAGAAGCCGTCGACCTCGGGCAGGGTCAGCTTCAGCATGACCTTCTGGTCGGCGTCGAGCGCGTCGAGTCCCTCCATGATCGCGTCCCGCAGCAGACGCTCGGCCTCGGCCTTGTCCGGGCACCTGATGTCGACCTCGGGCTCGAGGATCGGAACGAGCCCGTGGCTCAGGATCTCGCGTCCGACGTCGAACTGCTGGTCGACGATGGCCTGGATGCCCTCCGCGTTCGCCTGCTTGACGACCGAGCGCATCTTCGTGCCGAAGATACCCATGCCGCGGGCCCGGTCGAGCGTGGCGCCAAGGCCGGGGATCGGCTTCATGAGCTGGACGCCGTTTTCCTCGGCGGCCAGCCCCTTGTCGACCTTGAGGAAGGGGACGACCTGCTTCTTCGCCCACAGGTAGGTTCCCGAGGGCAGCCCCTCGATGTCCCGGTCCATCGTCCCCTCGAAGAGGATCGCGCCCAGGATCCGGTCGCCGTCGAAGGCGCGGCTCGTCACGATGCGGGTGCGCATGGCGTGGACCGCGTCGAACATCTCGTCTTCTCCGTCCCACTCGTCTTCGGAGACGCCGTAGGCGGCCAGCGCCTTGGGCGTGCTCCCACCGCTCTGGTCGAGCGCGGCGATGAAGCCGGGTGCGGTACGGATCTTCTCGAGCTGGTCGTCGAAGGTGCTCACGAGGACGGCCTCGGGTCTGCGGTGGGCGGGGGGACGGCGCGCGCTGTCCGTCTCCGGATCGTCACGAAGTGCCAATCTACGCCATCGCGGACCGTGACGGGATGGCCCGCCGCTACCCGGTCACCGATCCCAGCTCCCTGCCCGCCGCGAGGGTCACGTAGGGCACCAGGCGCCGCCGTGTGGTGCGACGCTTGCCGCCCGAGTCCACCAGCTCCCAGCGGCCCTCGACCTCCTCGAGGACCGACACGTCGGCCACCGCGCCCGGGGAGAGGGTGCCGAGCGGGAGCCCGAACGTCTCGGCGGGGGTCGCGGTCGCGGCCCGCACCACCTCGGCGAGCGGCATGCCCATCAGAACGAACTTCGAGAGCGTGGTCGGGAGTCCGAAGACCGGCCCCGCCACGTTGCCGCGGTGGACGTCCGAAGAGATCCCGTCGGGCTGGACGCCCTGGGCCAGGACCGCCTCGGCCGTGTCGAAATCGAGGTTGCCGCGACCGTGGCCGACGTCGAGACGGACGCCGCGTGCCCGCGCCTCCAGGACCGCCGGAAAGACCCGGCCGCGCTCGTCCAGGATGCTGCCCCGAGCGCGGAGGGCGTGGGTCACGACGTCGCCGGGGCGGAGGAGCTCCAGCAGCCGGGGCAGGGGCGTCGTCTGCCCGCCGATGTGCATCACGATCGGGACGCCGGCGGCGTCCGCGGCCTCGCGCGTCCGGCGCAGCACCTCGACGTCGGCGCCGCCGGGGATCCCCGCGAGCATGCGCACCTTGAGCCCGACGATCACGTCGCGGTGCGCCTCGATC
>CALJLC010000315.1 GCA_937982605.1 uncultured Gemmatimonadales bacterium
GGGAGACGATCTCGAAGGCGCACGGGCGCTCCTCGGCCGGCGTCGTCGGGCGGCAGGAGAAGATCCGTGCCCGGGTCGGCGTCTCCGAGACCCCGGTCACGTTGGTGGGGCCGGCCACGACCAGGTCCTTCAGGTGCGCCAGCGAGGTGATTCCGTACCCGCTCACGCCGATCTGGCGGTCGGTGAGCGACCAGTCGTGAGGGGACAGCACGTCGTCGACGGGCCCCTCCGTCTGACGGAGGAACGCCGCCGTGACCCGGTGTGGACCGGCACGCACGAAGATCGGCTCGGTGCGCATGTTCACGCCGTTCGGGTCCGAGACGTCCATCCAGGTGTCCATGTCCAGCAGCGCGACCCGCTCGCCGTCGATGGAGACCTCGATCTGCTCGCCGGGGGTCACGCCCCCGTAGTACCCGCCCGTCGTGGTGTGCTCGAAGGCGAGATGGAAGACGTAGTCCCCGTCGGCGATGAAGTTGTGCTCCACCGAGATCCCGCCCCGGGTCCCGTACGGGGCGCCGGGGACGCGCTCCCACTGCGAGGCGTATCCGGGGTTGGTGTAGGTCGCCGAGCTCGGGCCCGCGTCGGGGTCACCCACCGCCAGGCGGGCGATCGAAGCCGCCGCGTTCAGGTACGAGTCGAGCAGCGTGGCCGACATCATCTGCGCGTCCGCGATGTTGTCGAAGTTGGCGCTCTTGGTGTCGAGCGGCAGGAAGGCGCTCGCGTCGATCTCGAGCCCCAGGAGGTCCTTGATCGAGCGGGCATACTCGGCCTGGTTGAGCCGCTGGAACGAGCGGCCACCCGGGTTGGGGTTCCGCGCCGCGTGCTCGTCGATCCGGCGCTCGAGCGACTCCACCAGGACCTGCAGCGTGTCACCCTCGGGCCGCTGGACTCCGGGCGGCGGCATCATGTTCGCGCGGAGCTTCACGATCATCTTCTCGGCCACCTCGGCCGAGAGATGGGGCTGCCCGGCGTCGAACTCCTCCAGCGAGAGGTTGCCGCGGAGCCGGCGGTCGCTGTGACACCGGACGCAGTACTCCTGGATGACCGCGTTGTCCTCCTCGGGGCCCCAGGACGCGAAATCGACCGCGCTCGAGGAGGCGGTCGATGCGGCCGGAGCCGGGACGTTCGGCCACGGGAGATCCGGGCGGTCGGCGGAGCCCGCCAGGGCGACGGCGGTGCCGAGCACCGCCAGGGAAAGATGGATCGACTTCATGCTGCCTCGGACCCCGGGGAGCGAGCTGGTTCGGGAGGCGCGTTCGTCAACGCGCTCAACCCTTTATGACCCCCGCGCCCCCCTTTTCGTTGACGCGGGAGCGAAAGGAGCCGCTCCGCCGGCAAAGTACGTCAGGCGGAGGCCGTCGGGAAAGGAGGTCGCCGGGGCGCGACCGGGGGGAGCGGACCCCCCGCCGGGCACCCGTCAGTGGTCGTCGTGGTTGAGCTCGTACTCGCGCTGGGCGTGCATCCGCTCGGCTCCCTGGCGGCGGTCCCGCGCCTTGGCGGCCCGCATCGCCATGTCGTGCGTGCCGGACGTGTGCATCGTGGGGAGGGAGAACTTGCGCTCCAGCTCCGCGCTCTCGCACTCCGGGCAGGCCGGCTTCGCGGAGCCGCGGACCAGCGCCTCGAACTCGTGCCCGCAGTCTTGGCAGGCGTATTCGTAGATGGGTATGATGGTACCCGACGTCTGGAGTGAGACCGACTGCTCGCTACTGGAGTATAGACTACCCGGGGCCGAGGAGTGTTGGTCCCCGCCCGCTCCGGATCACGGGAGCGTGGACACCAGCACGGACGGATGATCGAAGCCATGAAAACCCGGCGTATCGCGGGAGCCCTGTCCCTGCTCTCTCTCGCCCTCGCGGCCTCCGCCGCGCCGGCCGCCGCCCAGGACGTCGCCTCCGACTCGGTCTCCCGGGAGGAGCTCACCCGCTTCGCCCGCGCCCACATGGCGATCGCCGACGTGCGCGACGAGTTCCACGGCGCGGTGGCTCGCGTGCACGACGAGGAAGGTCGCCTGCGCGCCCGGGAGCAGGTGGAGGAGCGCATCGCCGGCGTGCTCGAAGAGCACGAGATGACGCGCGAGGAGTTCGACGCCTACACGCTCCGGATCAGCCTCGACGGGGAGCTGCGGGCGCTCTTCGAGGAGATCCTGGCCGAGCTGGAGGAAGAGGGCACCACCGGCTGACGAACGCGCCGGCTTCCGGCGCGTCCCCCGACCCGGCGTCGGCGGCCCTCCGGGTCAGCAGCTCACGCAGCGGTGGTTGTTGACCGCCCCCAGGCTCTCCAGCAGCGCGATCGTCGACGGGAACGGGCTGATCCTCTGCACCGGGCCGTTGGCCATGTCGACCGTGGTCTGACCCGTTCGGGCCACGACCTTCACGTCCCCGCCCCTCGAGACGAGGTAGCGGATCATCTCGTCGTCCCCGCGGGCGGCCGCGTGGTGCATCGCCGTGTAGCCGTTGTAGTCCCGGGCGTTCACGTCCGCGCCCAGCTCCTCGACGAGGTACCGCACGGCGGGCAGCCAGCCGTCCGGCACCACGCGGTGGATGTTCGCGGCGTAGCCCTCGCCGTAGCCGATGCCCGACGCCGCGTGGATCGGATACGCGCCCGGCCCGCCGACGGGCACCGGCGGCAGCCCCGACGGGTCGGGGCCTTCCTCGGCCTCGCCGCCTCCGCGGAAGCCGCGGCCCCCGGCAGTCTTCATCGTGGGGATGTCGGGGTCGGCGCCGAACTCGATCAGGAGCCGCATGGCAGGCAGATCGAGGGCGTAGGCGGCGCGCCAGAACGGCGTCGCGCCCATCCGGTCGACGCGGAGGTAGTCGTCTCCGTACGTCGTGAACCAGAGCTGCTTGCTCAGGCGGACGTTCGGATCGACGCCGGCCTCGAGGAAGGCCCGCGCCAGCTCCAGGTACGTCACCTGCTGCTGCATGTAGTGCGCCGGCTGCGGGTGCCGCGACTTCGGGATCCACTGCGTGTTGATCACGGTGTAGAGCGGCGAAGCGTTGGCGTCGTTCGTGAGGTTGGGGTCGGCGCCGCGCTCGAAGAGCTCCATCGCCAGGTCGAACCGCCCGTTGATCGTGGCCATGAGCAGCGGTGTGGTCCCGTCGCCCTCGCTCGGCTGATCGATGTCCGCGCCGGCGTCGAGGAGCGCCCGGACCGCCCCCGCGTTGCCCTCCCGGACCGCCAGGTGCAGCGCCGACAGGCCGCCGTAGCCCCCCACGAGCTGGGCGTGCGAGTACCGCGACGAGGGGACGCGGTCCCGCTGCTGGTTGTTGATCT
>CALJLC010000316.1 GCA_937982605.1 uncultured Gemmatimonadales bacterium
GCCGCCCTCAAGCGATCGGACTGGTCACGGATGAAATTCGTCGCGTGCTCCGCGGGCGTCCGGCGACGCCGGCACGAACGGGCTCAACTCGTCGCGCAGCTGGTTCCGGCGCACCTCCCGGGCGGTCGCGGGCTCGAGGATGCGCACGTCGTCGAGCCGGCCCTCGTTCAGGAGCATCTGGGCGAAGCGGAAGTAGTCCGCCGCGGTCGAATAGAGCCCGCCGCCGCCGGAGAGCCAGTCGGAGCGGGTGCCGTCCTCTTCGCTCTCCACGGGTCGAGCAGGGCCGTCCCCGGACGCGTACATCGAGACGAGGCGATGGCGCTCCGAGGCGGGGACCTCGAAGGAGGTCTCCCCCATGCCGAGGGGCTCGAAGAGCTCCTCGCGGAAGAAGACGTCGAGCGGCCGGCCGGAGACGACCTCGACGATCCGGCCCAGGACGTCCGTCGACACGCTGTAGTTCCAGCGGGCGCCCGGATCGGCGACGAGGGGCAGCGACGCGATCACGTCGACGGTCGCGGCCAGGTCCCGCCCGGACCGCCCCGAGAGTCCGCGCAGCTCCCGCACGTACATGCTGTCCACCGGCGTGTTGCCGAAGATGCCGTACGTGAGCCCGGAGGTATGGCTGAGCAGGTGACGTACGGTCATCGGCGTCGAAGGGGGGCGCAGTGTGCCCCCGTCCCATACCTGGACGTCCGCGAAGGCCGGGAGGTGCCGCGCCACCGGGTCGTCCAGGGAGAGCCGGCCATCTTCGACGAGGATCATCGCGGCGACACTCGTGACCGGCTTCGTCATGGAGTAGATGCGGAAGATGTCGTCGACGGCCAGCGCGGCACCGGGGGTCCGCTCCCCCCGCGCCTCGAGGTGCGCGACTTCGCCATGACGCGCCACGAGCGTCAGCACGCCGCCGGTGCGCCCGCGGTCGAGGAGGGCTTCGACAGCCGGACCGATGCGGTCCAGGACGTCGGCGGAGAGGCCCACCTCCTCCGGGGCGGTCGTGCCGACGACGGTCTGCGCGTGCAGGGCGGGCGCCGTCCAGGCGAGGAGCGCGGCGGTCAGCGCGGCGCCGCCGTCGCGGACCGTGCGGGTGAGCTTCGAGCGCATGCATGCCCCCTGGCCGTCGGGTTGGTCGCGCGGAGGAGCCTGCGCGTGCGACCGTGCCGGACGCAGGCTAGCTTGCCGCGCCATGGACGCGCCACCTGCCCTGGCCCTGCTCATGGCCACCGCGATGGCCGCATGCGGCGCGGATGACCCGGACGGGCCGCCCTTCTCGGAGACGGCCGACGTACGGCAGCTCATGGCGTCGGTCGTGGAGCCCGCGGCGGAGGTGTACTGGGATGCCGTCGGCTGGATCGTCGACGCCGACGGGGAGGAGTTCGTCCGACCCCGGACGGCCGAGGAGTGGGAGGCGGTGCGCAACGCGGCGGTGCTCCTGGCCGAGGCGGGCGATCTGCTGATCATGGAGACGCGGGCTCAGGGGCGTGAGGACTGGGTCGCGATGTCCCGCGCCATGACGGAGGTCGCCGTGCGCGCGCTCGAGGCGGCGCGCCGGGAGGATCCCCTGGCGGTCTTCGACGTGGGCGCGGAGGTCTACTTCACCTGCACGGCGTGCCACGGTGTGTACGCCGTCGAGACGCTCCGGCCCAACGTCGAGCGGGATTCGGCCTCCAGCGGGCGCCCGTGATCGAGCGCTTCCTGGGCTGGCTCGGCGAGACGCCGTGGAGCGTGGCGTTGCTCGAGTCGCTGTACGCCTGGCCGCTCATCGAGACCAGCCACGTGCTCACGCTGGCCCTCTTCGCGGGCACCGCGATCATGCTGGATCTGCGGCTCACGGGTCTCGGGTTCCGTGACGTGCCGGTCTCGGCGTTCGTCGATCGCGTGCTTCCGTGGACCCGCGCGGCGTTCGCGCTCATGGCGATCACCGGGCTCCTCCTCTTCTACTCCGACCCGCTGAAGTACTACCAGAACCTCTTCTTCCGCGTGAAGGCGACCTTCCTCGTCGTGGCGGGCATCAACATCGGGTTCTTCCACGCACGCACGCACCGGACGATCGCCGACTGGGACGACTGGCCCGTTCCGCCGCGCGCGGTGCGGATCGCCGGAGCGGTCTCGCTCCTGGCGTGGAGCGCGATCGTGGTCAGCGGCCGGCTGGTGGCCTACAACTGGTTCGAGTGCGAGATCCAGCCGCAGCCCGCCTTCGTGAACTGGTTCGCCGGCTGCTCGAGCGGGGGCGCGCCGTGACCGAGGAGATCCCCCGCCTCGAGGCTCTCTTCATCTGGTTCGAGGACACCGCCGTCGGCGCCGCCGTGCGGGAGAGCGTCTGGGCCTTCGCAGTCATCGAGTCGGTGCACCTGCTCGGGCTCTGCCTCCTCGGCGGCTCGATCCTGCTCGTCGACCTGCGGCTGCTCGGCTTCGGCCTCACCCGACAGCCGATCGCGGGTGTCGCCGCCGCGGCGCGCAGGTGGACGGTGCTCGGGCTCTCGATCATGGTCGCCACCGGCATCCCGCTCATGCTCTCCGAGGCGCTGAAGACGTACTACAGCACCGCCTTCTGGGTGAAGATCACCACGCTGCCGTTCGCGATCGCGTTCACCTTCCTCGTGCGCGAGCGGATGACGCGGGAGCCGTCCCTGACGGTCTCGTTCAGGACACGGATCGTGGCGGCGGTCTCCGTGGCGCTCTGGTTCACGGTGGCGGCGGGAGGGCGGTGGATCGGCTTCAGCTGAAGCCGTCGGCGTCGGGCCGGACCCGTTCGTTCGGCTGGATCCGGGAGCCTGCCGAGCCCGGGCCGTCCCGATTCAGCAGCGGCCCTGCTCCCGGCGCGCGCGGAGCATCTCCCGCTCGTACGGCGCCCCCGTCCCGGAGGAGCCGAGGAAGATCTTGGTGCCGTCCGTGAAGGTGATGTCCCGTCCGTTGGCGCGCTTGAGCGAGTGATCCTTGGCCTGGTAGCCGTCCACCACGATCACGGTGCCTATGGTGAGGCAGTCACGCCGGAGCCCGCGGCGGAGGAGCACGTTCGGCGTGCCGCCCTCGACCGCCCAGACCTCCTTCGTGCCGTCCTCCCTCGTGGCCTCGAGGTGGATCCAGGTGTGCGGGTTCACCCACTCGAGCCTCACGATCGGCCCCTCGAGCCGGATCGGCGCGTCGGCGTCGAACTCGGCGCCGAAGGCGTGGTGCGCCGCCACGGGCACGCCCACGACCAGCAGGGCGAGCGCCGCGCCCGCCAGGATCGGACCAGCGTTTCGCATCGTGCTCACCTCTCTCGGTTGCCGTTGCCCTCGCGCTCCTGCGCCCGGGCTCCGCGAAGGACGTTCTCGAGCGCGTAGTTCCCCTCGTGGCACGCGTACTCGTAGAGCAGGCCGTCGAGCGCGTGGAAGGGAATCTCGCCCCCGAACGACTCGTCGAACATGAGGGGGTCGTCCACCGTGAACTCGTACTTGATCGTCGTCTCGGAGACGCGGGTGAACCGCTCCGTGACCCGTACCTGCTCCGACGGATAGAACTGGGCCCCCGAGAGCTGGAAGAGCGGCTGCTCGGGGTGGATGTTCGTCGTCTCGACCACGAGCGTCTCGCCTTCCCAGCGCCCCCACGAGTCGCCCATCCACGGGCGCAGGTGCTCGGGGAGCCGGCGTGGCTCACCCAGCCGGATCACGCGCGCGTCGTGCACCATCTCGGTCATGATCAGCACGTGATCGCGGGTCTGCACGATCGTGTAGTTGTTGTTGTAGAAGTAGTTCGGCGTCATCGGCGGACCGGCGTTCGATCCGAACGACAGGAGGCAGCGCTCGGCCAGCGGACGGTTCTCCGGGTTGTCGTACGCTCCGAACTGGCGGTTGCGGGCCGCGCGGGCCGCCGTGCGGGCGCGGCCCGATTCCGAGAGCGCGGGCCGCCTGCCGTTCGCGGGTCGGGTGATGAGCGACGAGCGGGCGGTCCCGTCGATGACCGCCACGAGGTCCCCGGCGTCGATGAAGAAGTAGTTGTACCCGCCCGTGCCGCCGCCCGCCGCGTCGAGGAGCGCGTTGCCTGTGAACTCCCCGCCCACGGGTGGAGCCCCGCGGTCCGGGTCGCTCGCCTGCAGCTCCTGCTCGATGAGGTCCTCCCGGCCGGACTCGAGCGCGGCGACCTGGGCGGGGGTGAGCGTCGGGCCGACGCCGTCCGGTCGCTCGATCGGCGTCATCGTGGCGTTCGACCAGTTGCCCTGGAGGTCCGGCTGCCCGAACGGGGTGCGCGGAGCGACCCATCGACCCTCCTGCGCGGCGAGCGGCGCCGCCGCGAGGCAGAGCGAGCCGGCGAGGAAGCCGGTGCCGACGAGGAAGGGCGCCGACGCCTGCGCGGCCCGGCGGTGGGGGAGGAGGGGGCTCATGCTCCTGGCTCCCGGCCGATGGGGTTCTTCCGCAGGTGGCCGTACATCAGCTCCTCGACGAACTCGACGCACTTGAACTGGCCCAGGCGCGCGTTCGGGTCGACGTTGCGGTACAGCGGCATGCGGATCGTCCACGGCCGGCTGAAGGTGTCCGGGTCGTCGATCTCCGCCTCGTACAGGAGGTGGTCCGGCCCGAGCATGGTGTAGCGCTCCGTAACCGTCATTCGTGCGCCATGGTGGTTACCAGCGCGGTCGAACCAGGTGTCCGGGAGCTGGCCCGTGACCTCGACGACGAAGGTGTCGCCCTCCCAGCGCCCCCACGACTGACCCATCCACGAGTCGACCTGGGGCTCGCCGGGGTCCTCCAGATACACGTCGCGCACCGCCCCGGCGTACTCGTAGGCGATGAAGAACTTCCGGTCGCTCTGGAAGATCCGGAACGGAAAGGGCATGTACGTGGCGCGCGGCACTCCGGGCAGGTAGCAACGGATCTCGGGGTCGCGCTCGAGCCACCGCTCGCGGTTCTCGTCCCGCAGCGCGCGCGCCTCGGGCAGGTAGGGGATCGCACCTCCCACGACGACGCCGTACCCGGGCGGAACGGCCCCGACGGCGCCGAGCGCCAGAACCTCGGGCGCCGGGACCGGCACGACCGGGCCCTCCTGGAAGGCGAGCGCCGCCCGTGCCACGTGGGGCTCGATGTCCCAGTGCGCGTTGCCGAGCGCCTGCCAGAGCCCGTTCATGTCGGGGGTGCCGTCCGGGAGCCGTGGGACCTCGCCGCTCTGCGCCGCGGCGGGCGCGGCCGTGGCGAGGAGCACGGCGGTCGTGAGCGCGGGGAGGAGGGGTGAGTGCACGTGGTGGCGGGCGATCGTCATCCTCCCCCCGGGGTGAAGGCGAGCAGGAGGTTTCCGGGCATCTGGTTGAAGGTCCCGTAGCCACTGTTGACGTAGAGCGTGCCGTTGGCAACCACGGGCCCCGGCCCGTCGATCGCCCCTCCGCGGGCGGGCACGCCTCCGACCGCGTCGGTGACCTCGGTCGTGTCGAACTCCCAGAGGAGGCGGCCGTCGTCGCTGGCGTGCGCGCGGATGACGCCGTCGAGGCCGCCGGCGAAGACGACGCCGTCGATGACCGTCGGCGCCGCGCTGTTCGCAGTGAAGCAGCGCTCCTTTCCGGTGCACCCCTCGGGGTCCGAGGGGACGCTCCAGACGACGCGTCCGTCCATGAGGTCGAGCGCGTAGAGCCCCGGAGACGGAGGAAGGTCGGGGTTGATGTCGACGATCACGGCGTCGGCCCGGTCCGCGTTGGTGGCGTAGACGTACCGTCCGTCCGTGGCCATGCCCCAGTGGATTCCGCCGAGCGCGCCGCCCTTGCCGATCCGCGTGCGCCAGAGCACGGCGCCTTCGTCGTCGGGATCGAGCGCCCACACGGTGCCCGACTTCTGCCCGGCCACGAGGATCTCCCTTCCGTCGGGGCGCTCCACGAGGATCGGCGCCATCCCGAAGTCGACGTCGGGCCCCGGCGGGCTCGGGCAGTTCTGGCGGTTGCGCGTGGTGGTGCACGCCATGCTGAACGCGTCTTCCTCCGTGCCCTGGAAGGACCACACCAGCTCGCCGCTCTCGAGCTCGATCGCCAGCACGGCGTCGCTCGTCCCGGTCGTGGGGCGCGTGTAGTTCTCGCCGGTTCCCACGTAGACGACGCCGCGCGTCACGTCGACGGTGGGGCTGGCCCAGACCGGCGCCCCCGACGGGGCCCAGAGCGGCGTGCCGATCTGGTTCGTCCCGGCCTCCTCCGGGTAGCCCGGGATGACCCGGTGGTACCAGAGCACCTCCCCGGTCCCCACCTCGATCGACGCGACGGCGCCCGAGGCGGTGCAGCACTCGTAGCGGGGGTCACCCGCCGTGACGACCTCCATCGACGAGATGGGCACGATGAGGCGACCGTCGTGGAGGGCCGGTGTTCCCGTGGCGCTCGAGGAGGCGTGCCACCCGACCCTCGTCCGCCAGAGCTCGGAGCCGTCCCGGAGGTCGATGGCGTAGGCGGTGGTCCGGAAGTCGACCACGTAGGCGACGGGCTGACCGGATGCACCCTCCCCGACGAGGACGCCTCCTCGCAGCGCGGCGTCGGCCTCGAAGGCCCAGCGCACGCACCCGCTCCCGGCGTCGAGCGCCAGGAGGTCGCTGAAGCCGCCGCCGACCAGGAGGACGTCTCACACCACGGTGGGCTTGGTCCGCACCTGCGATGCGTCCGGGAAGGCGAACGCCCAGCTCAGCCGAAGCCCGGGCACGCTCGAGGCATCGAGCCCCGCGCGCTCCGCCGGCTGGAAGCCGGTGCCGGCCAGGTCCCCGCCGTACCCCATCCACGCGACGGTGCCGAGGTCCAGGCCGTCGAGACCGCGGGTCTCGCAGAACGCCGCCTCGGGCAGGGCGCTCTCGACGTACGCGCGGCCCGTGAGGTACTCGGCGATGTCGACGCGCTGCCGCGCGGTGAGCTCCGCCCCCTCGTCGCGCATGACGCCGTCCTCGAGGGCCGCGACGATGGATCGCGGGGAGAGGGTGTTGAGGAGCATAACGCCGGGCGCGCGCTCGGTCCCCGCCGGGGTGTGGCACTCCGCGCACCCCTGCTCGAAGAGCGCCTCGCCGGGCGTGCCGGCCGGAGGGAGGCCGGGCATCTGCGCGGTCCCCGGGAACGGCGCCGCCGCGAGCGCCAGGGCGAGGGCGACCCGTCTCGGCCCGGGGGGCAGCGGGGTTCGGGCGCGCATGGCGACTCCGTGTCCAGCCGTGGACCGGGTCCGGCCTCGCGGCCGGCCGGGGCACCCGTGCGGGGCGCCGCGGACACGGTACGGTGCGTCGGGGGGGTGGGGCTACCCGCGTCCCCGGCGCGGGTCGGCCTGGAGAGGCCGTTCCCTAGGGGACGACCTCCCACTGAAGTCCCACGGGTCCGCCCTCGAGCTCCTCCACGTGGAGGTCGATCCGGCCCGTCCGGGTGAAGCGCTGATTGCTCGGCTTGCCGCCGAAGACCGGGAAGCCGAGGACTCTGAAGCGGCACGTCGCGCCCTCGGGACCGGTGGCGCGCATTTCCTTTCCTTTCAGCGACTTCACGGAGGGCGCTTCACCGCTCTGCAGGCGAAGGCGTAGAATACGGCCGGAGTGCGGGGCGTCCATCGCGTCGAGGACGCGGAACGAAACGCCGGCACGCGTGGTGGCTTGAGCTGACATGAAAGGAAGAGTACCCGCATGACCCCCCCGACGGAAGGCGCCGTGGACACGGCTCTTACGCTGTCCCGAGCCCGGATGGAGGAGCTCGCGGCGCTCGCCTCGCGACTCATCCTGGACCGCATCGAGGGGCTCCCGGAGGACGTCGCGTGGAGGGGCGGCTCGCGGCAGGAGCTGGAGGCGCTCCTGCGGGAGGAAGCCCCGGAAGAGGGGCGTCCGCCGGAGGACGTCGTGCGGCGCGCGGTCGAGCAGATCCTGCCGATCGCCGGGCGGGTGGACCATCCCCGCTTCTTCGCCTTCGTGCCGTCGAGCCCGACGTGGCCCGGGATCCTGGCGGACTACCTGGCGGCCGGGCACAACGTCTTCCAGGGCACCTGGCTCGGCGCGAGCGGCCCCAGCCAGCTCGAGGTGGTCGTGATCGACTGGTTCCGGGAGTGGATCGGTTACCCGGAGACCGCGGGGGGGCTCTTCACCAGCGGCGGCTCGGCGGCGAGCCTCGACGCCTTCGTCGCGGCCCGTGAAGCCGCGGGGGCGCCCGAACGGGCCGCGGTCTACGTGAGCGACCAGGCCCACACGGCGCTGACCCGCGCCGCCCGGATCGTCGGCGTGCGCCCGGAGCGGATCCGGAGCATCCGGTCGGACGATCACTTCCGGCTCGATGTCGACGCCCTCCGCGAGGCGGTCGCCAGGGACCGAGCGGAGGGACTCGAGCCGATCGCGGTCTGCGCGAACGCGGGCGCCACCAACACCGGGGCGGTCGATCCCCTCGATGCGATCGCCGACTACTGCGCGGAGGCCGGGATCTGGATGCACGTCGACGCCGCGTACGGGGGCTTCGCCATCCTTTCCGAGGCGGGCCGGACGGCGCTTCGCGGCCTCGAGCGCGCGGACTCGATCGCCATGGACGCCCACAAGTGGCTCTTCCAGCCCTTCGAGGCCGGCTGCCTGATGGTCAAGGACGTCTCCCTGCTCGAGCGCGCCTTCTCGGTGCGGCCGGAGTACATGCAGGACACCGAGTGGGGCCGGGACCACCCCAATTTCGGAGACCGGGGCTTGCAGCTGAGCCGGTCGTTCCGCGCCCTCAAGGTGTGGATGTCGGTGCAGACCTTCGGCATGGCGGCGTTCCGGCGGGCGGTGTCCTCGGGGATCGAGCTGGCGGCCCGGGCGGAGGCGTACGTGCGCGACTCCGACGTGCTGCAGATCGCCAACCCCGCGTCGCTCGGCGTGTTGTGCTTCCGCGTGAATCCCGTCGGGTGCGGCCTCGACGAGGAGGCGCTCGAGCGCATCAACGACGGCGTGCAGGCCCGCGTCATCGAGAGCGGCACGGCGATGATGTCGTCGACGCGCCTGCGGGGGCTGTACTCGCTGCGGCTCTGCATCCTGAACCACACGACGACCTGGGAAGACGTGCGCGAGACGCTGGAGGCGATCGAGCGTTTCGGACTCGAGGCGGCCGACTCGGCGAGCTGACGGCGGCTCGGCTGGCGCGCCGCATCCTGCTGGTCGGCGCCGTCCTCTTCGTCGGGGTGCACGGGCTGCTGCAGCTCGGTGCCGGGCTGCCCGCTCCGGACGCGCTGCTCGTGACCGTCCTGTTGGCCGGGCTGCCGGCGCTGGCCCTCGCGCAGTTGCCCCTGGCGGCGCCGGCTCGTGTCCTCGATCGGATTCCCGCGTACGTGAGCTCGATCTTCGCGCTCCTTCTAATCGGCGGGGCCTCGTGGCTCGTCGGCACGCGCTCCGGCGGCGCGGGCGTGGGGCTCGAGCCGCTGGCGCCCGGGCCCCTCCTCCTCTGGACGCTCGGCCTCACCGCGGGGGGCTTCGCGGTCACGCTGGCCTTTCGCGCCCTGACGCTGCGTCTCGGGCGGAGTGATCCGCCCCTGCTCCACCTCCTGCTGCCCCGCACCGGCTCCGAGAAGGCGGTCTTCGCCGTGCTGTCCGTCTCCGCGGGCGTCGGCGAGGAGCTGGCGTATCGCGGCTACCTGATTCTCGCGCTGGCGCCGGTGACCGGCCTCGCGGGCAGCGTCGTGCTGAGCACCGTCGTCTTCGGGATCATCCACGCCTATCAGGGTACGATCGGCATCGCGCGGACCGGTGCGCTGGGAGGGCTGCTCGCCTGGGGCTTCCTCGCCGCGGGCAGCCTCTGGCCGCCGATCCTCGCCCACACGCTCATCGACCTGCTCGCAGGCCTCGTGTTCGCCGAGCGCCTCGTCGTGCGGCCCCCCGAGGCCTGACGACCCACCTCAGCCGTATCGACCATCTCGTGGAAATCGACCTCGCACTGCTGGCCGACGCCGCCACGATCGACGGCTCCGGGAAGCTCAACATCCTGGGGATCTTCGACCGGCTGGGCACCAGCGCCTTCCCGACGCGTCACCCGCGCATGTGCCTCGTGCTCCGCTTCTCCGCCGGGGTCCACGAGCTGGGCCGGCACGAGGTGGCGATCATCCTGCGGGCGCCGGACGGCGGTCAGGTCGTGCGCATCGACGGAGAGATGAATCTGGCCGGAGGCGTCCGCGGCATGACGTCCGGCGTGCTGGTGCCGCACATCCTCAACATGGACGGTCTCGTCTTCCCGAGGGCCGGCCGCTACGCCTTCGACGTCCAGATCGACGGAGAGCACCACGTCTCCCTGCCCCTCACCGTGGACGGCCCGGAGTCGAGCGTTCAGGCTTGAACGGAGTGCTTGCAGAAACTCCGGACCGGGTGGATAAGTAGAAGTAGGAGAGGCACTCGAAGGAGCCCCCCCGGTGATTCTTCACGTCAACTACGAGGAGCTGACGGCCCTGCGGTCGGGCGCTCGCGTACTCCTGGATCGGGAGGACGCGGCGGACAGCCCCGTGTTGGCGCCGACCGAGGAGCGGGTCCGGGTCGAGGCGCTCCTTCCCCGGCTGGAGGGCGACATCTCGCTCTCGACGCTCCACGAGGTCCGTGCCGTGGAGCACGCGATCCTCGCCATCGTCGACTGTCTGCGGGTGGAGATGGACGCGACCGTCGTCGCCACGCACGCGGCGGACGAAGGCGCGGTGGCGGCCTACTTCGACTACGCGCACGGGCTCACCGTCACGTACCGCCTGGCCGAGATCGCGGCGGAGATGGAGGCGCTCATCGAGCTGGTCACCGGAGCGCCGCCCACCCCCAGGACGAGTCGCTCGTTCCACTTCCCCGACTGAGCGGGTGACCGACGGCGGGCGGCTCGCCGCGCTCGAGCGCATGCTCGAGTCGCGCCCCGACGACACCCGACTCCGCTACGGAGTCGCGCTCGAATACCTGGCCGTCGGCCGCACCGAGGACGGCGTGCGCGAGCTGCGGCGCTACCTCGATCAGGCCGACGACGAGGGCAACGGTTGGGGCCGTCTGGGGGCCGCTCTGGACGAGCTCGGGCAGGCCGACGAGGCCGTCGCGGCGTACCTCCGGGGCGTCGACGCGGCCGAGCGGCACGGCCATCCGACGATGGCCGAGGAGTTCCGGCAGCTCCTCGCGGACCGGTAGCCCGGAGGGCTCCGGGGCCCGCTTGCCCGCCCTCGGCAATTCCTAGAAGCTTCGGCCGCGACGCGGCCTGACGAGGCTACGCGACCCCTCCGGCGGCGCATCGCCGCACCCCGCACCAACGAAATCAACGCCCGGAGCAGGAATGGCCACGGCCTCCACACGGGAACGGATCCTCCCGCGCACCCTCGAGGAGGAGATGCGCGAGTCGTTCCTCGATTACTCGATGAGCGTGATCGTCCAGCGCGCGCTGCCGGACGTGCGCGACGGACTCAAGCCGGTGCATCGCCGGATCATGTACGCGATGCACGAGATGGGGCTCTCTCCGGACCGGCCGCACAAGAAGAGCGCGTCGGTCGTGGGTGACGTGCTCGGCAAGTACCACCCGCACGGAGACTCCGCCGTCTACGACGCGCTCGTTCGGATGGTGCAGGACTTCTCGCTCCGCTACCCGCTCATCGACGGGCAGGGCAACTTCGGCTCCATCGACGGCGACCCGGCGGCCGCCTACCGCTACACCGAGGCCCGCCTGGAGGCGATCGCGGCGGAGCTCCTCGACGACATCGAGAAGGAGACCGTCGACTTCCAGCCGAACTTCGACGATCAGCGGCAGGAGCCGACGGTACTCCCGTCGCGCTTCCCGAACCTGCTGGTCAACGGCTCGTCCGGGATCGCGGTGGGGATGAGCACCAACGTGCCGCCACACAACCTGATCGAGGTGGCGGCCGGCCTGAAGCAGCTCGTCATCGACCCGGACTGCACCGTCGACGACCTCATGCGGCACATCCCCGGTCCGGACTTCCCGACGGGCGGCTTCGTGGTGGGCCGGGAGGGGATCCGGAAGATGTACCGCACGGGACGCGGCCGGGTGATCATGCGCGCCCGCGTCGTGAAGGAGACGCTGCGCGGCGGCAAGGAGCAGCTCGTGGTGACCGAGCTGCCGTACACGGTCAACAAGACGAAGGTGATCGAGCAGATCGCGTCGCTGGCCAAGAAGGGCAAGGTCGAGGACCTCGCGGACATCCGCGACGAGACCGATCGCGACGGGATCCGCCTCGTCATCGAGCTCAAGCGCGGCGCGAACGCGCCCGGCGTGCTCAAGCGCCTCCTTCGCGGGACGTCGCTCCAGACGACGTTCGGCGCGCACCTCCTGGCGCTCGACCGGGGCCAGCCGAAGAACTTCGACCTCAAGCAGATCCTCGAGCGCTTCCGGGACCACCGGCTCGACGTGATCCGGCGGCGCAGCCGGCACGACCTGGAGAAGGCCGAGGCGGAGCGCCACGTCGTCCAGGGACTCCTGGCCGCGCTCGACCACATCGACGAGGTGATCCGGATCATCCGTTCCTCCGCCGACCGGCCGGAGGCGTCCGAGCGGCTCCAGGACGCCCTGGGGCTCAGCGAGGTCCAGGCCGACGCGATCCTGAACATGCGTCTGGCCCGCCTCACTGCGCTGGAGCGGACCCAGCTCGAGAACCGTCTCGCGGCGCTCGAGTCGCTCATCGGGGAGCTCCGCGAGGTGCTCGCATCCGAGGAGCGTCAGCTCGAGCTCATGCTCGAGGAGCTGACCGAGGTGGTGAAGCGCTTCGGCGACGAGCGTCGGACCGTGCTCCTCGACGACGACGAAGCCGAAGTCGAGGCCCCGGAGATGGAGAAGCAGCTCGCGGACGAGGACGTCGTCGTGACGCTCTCGCACGAGGGCTTCGTCAAGCGGATCCCGATGCACCTCTACCGTCGACGTGTCGGTGCGGGCAAGGCGCTCGCCGGGATGGAGCGGTACGAGGACGACTATCTGGAGAAGATCTTCCTGGCCCGCACGCAGGGGTGGATCCTGGCGTTCACGGAGCAGGGACACTGCCACTTCCTTCCCGTGCTGGACGTACCGGAGAGCGCGCGGGCGTCCCGCGGCCAGTCGGTGTACGCGCTCCTCGAGGGCGCGGACCGGAAGGATCGGATCGTCTCGATGATCGCGGTCGACGACCTGGCGGCCGAGGATCGGTACCTGGTCTTCCTCTCCCGGCAGGGCGTCGTGAAGCGTACCCCCCTGTCGGACTTCTCGAACCCGCGCGCCGGGGGAATCAAGGCGGCCGGGGTGAAGAAGGGCGACGAGATCATGGACGTGTCGCTCTCGGACGGCACGGCGGAGGTCATGCTCCTCTCGCGCGGAGGCCGGGCCATCCGCTTCCCCGAGGACCAGATCAGCGTCGTGGGCCGGACGGCGCAGGGGGTGAAGGGGATGTCCCTGAAGGGCGCGGACGAGGTGGCGGGCATGCTCCTGATCCGACGCGACGCCACGGTGCTCACGGTGAGCGAGGACGGCGTCGGCAAGCGCACGCCGATCTCCGAGTTCCCGCTCCAGAACCGGGGCGGGATGGGCAACCTGGCGGTACCGGGCGGCGGGAAGAACGCGCCGATCGTGGCCGCCCTCGAGGTGCTCGAGGCCGACGAGGTCATGATCGTGACCGCGGGCGGTCAGGTCACCCGCGCGGCCGCCGATTCGGTGCCGGTGCAGGGCCGCCGTACGCAGGGCAAGCGCATGGCGACGATCGGGAAGGGAGACCGGGTGGTCGAGGTGACGCGCGCACAGGGTCGGGGAGGGGCGCCGGCCCGTGACGAGGTCGGCGGCGAGGAGGGCGAAGGCCAGCTCGACCTGCTCGGCGAGTAGCGAAGCCGCGGCGTGGGGGCCGGCGGGGCGGGCCCGGGCGTCCGCCCGGCGCGCCCTACCGTCGCTCGCCCAGCACCACGGTCAGCGTGACCCGCTCGCCGTCGCGCTCGACGACGATCTCGACCTCGTCCCCGGGGGCGTGGTCCTGGAGCGCGTACGTGTAGGCGTAGATGTCGCTGATCTCGACCCCACCGAACTCCACGACGACGTCTCCGGCGCGCAGGCCGCCCCGTTCGGCCGGGGAGTCTTCCCGCACGCCGGTGAGTCGCATGCCGAAGTCCCGCGGGGTCATGTCGGGGATCGATCCGAGATAGACCCCGCCGTAGGCGCTCCGAGAAGATTCGGGAGCCGCGCCGCCGTGCGGGTCCGGCCGCTCCTGCGCGACCGGAGTCAGCGCCACCGTGGCAGCGCCGCCGGCCGCGAGGCGCCCGGCCACGGCGGCCGTGAGCTCCGCGATGCGCTCCATCCCGTCGACGTTGATCAGCCACCAGTCGTCCGAAGGCCGGTGATAGTCGACGTGCGTGTTGGAGAAGAAGTGCAGCACGGGGATGCCCGCGCCGTAGAACGACGCGTGGTCGGAAGGACCGAAGCCGTCCGGCGCCTTGCCGATCGTGAGCGGATCGGAGAGCCCCGCGTTGGCCGCGTCGACGATCTCGTCCCACTCCCGTGCCGTCCCGAAGCCGTACACCGTGACCCGGTCGTCCACGACGCGACCGACCATGTCCAGGTTGAGCATGGCCACGGCGGACTCGAGGTCGATGGTGGGATCGTCTACGAACGCCTGCGACCCCCAGAGACCCCGCTCCTCGCCGGTGAAGGTGAGGAAGAGCACCGAGCGGGCGGGCCGCGGGCCTTCCGCCATCATGCGGGCGATCTCGATGAGGGCCGCGGTGCCGCTCGCGTTGTCGTCGGCGCCGTTGTGGACGTCTCGGGAATCCGGGTCGAGCGAGCCGTCGCCGCCGCGACCGAGATGGTCGCGGTGCGCGCCCACGATGACGAACTCGTCGCGGAGTGCCGGATCGGAGCCCGGGAGGATCCCGGCCACGTTCCACGCCTGCACCTGCGTCGGCGAGACCTGTGTGCGCAGCGTCACCGCAGCGCCCCGCTGCGCGGCGGCCCGCACCGCGTCGGCTCGGTCGCCGCTGACCACCGCGACGGGAATCGCGAGCGCCGCCCGGATCTCGCCCTCGAGCGAAGGGAGCGGCGCGCCCTCGGGGGCGAGGACGATCGCCGCGGCGGCGTCCCGGCCGGCCATGACCGTGCCCTTGAAGTGCGGGGTGCCACGCATCGACCCGCCGTGGGGCGCGTCCGGGTCTCCCCACTCGAGCACGACGACCTTTCCGGTCACGTCCATGCGTGCGTACCGGTCCTCGGGGTTGCCCGGGCTGCTCAGTCCGTGGCCTCCGAAGACGAGCTCGCCCTCGACGGCGTCGGTGGCCGAAAAGCCAAGGGGTGTCCAGTCGGTTCCGAGCGCGAGCGGTGCCCCGTCCACGACGAGGACGTTGTCCGCGCCGGCCT
>CALJLC010000317.1 GCA_937982605.1 uncultured Gemmatimonadales bacterium
CCTGGTGGTAGTAGTAGCCCCGGTTCTGACCGTTCGGCACCGCCACGTCGAGGAACGCCGCCCCCGGAGTCGTGGCGTCGGGAGAGACGAGGACCGTGGCGGGGTCGTCGCTCTCGATCCGTACCGTGACGCCACCGTGCGCGGTGGTGCCCATGAACACGTTCACCAGCCCCACCTGGAGCCCGGAACCGAGGGTGTAGTTGCTCAGCGAGAGGGTCGGCGTGGGATCGACCGTCACGGAGATCGAGTCGCTGACCAGGGAAGGTGCCGTCGCCCGGATGTACGTCTGGCACGGCAGCGACGCCGAGCCCCCGTAGACGATCGTGTCGGTGACATCGGTGAGCCCGGCCTGGATCGTCACCGGCGGCGTCGGCAGGGCGCACGTCGGATCGAGCGAGGTGAGCGTGATCGGGATCCCGCCTGCCGGCGCGGCCGTGGGCGCGCCCTGGCTCCGCAGCTCGATCTCGATCGGCTGCGGGAACGTTTCCGGAACCCTGAGCGATCCCTGGATGATGTTGAGGTTGGCCGTGACCGACACCGCGGTAACCGCGGCGCCGAACTGCGGGTGCGAGACGGTCACGTCGACCGTGCCCGGCTCGATACCGTCCAGCACCGCGTTGGCCGAGAGCGCACCGCCCGGGATGAACACGGTCGACGACGTCGGCCGGGCGATCCCCTCGTCTTCACTGCTCACCGTGACCGTCAGCCCTCCGGCCTGAGCGGGGGCGGCGAGCGTGATCGGCAACGAGGCCGACGCACCGAACGGGACGTTGAGCGTCTGTGGCGTGGTGATCAGCGCGACGGTGATGAGCACGGTGTCCGCGCCGGTGCCGTCGTCCTGGTCCGTCGCGGAAGCCGCGATGGTGTGCACGCCGGTCGTGAGCTGGGACGTCTCGAAGGAGCCGCCGGTGCCGATCGGGCCGTCCAGGCTGGACGTCCACGCGATCGACGCGGTCAGGTCGCCCTCTTCCGCGTCGCTGGCGGTGGCGGCGAAGGTGATCAGGTCCCCGGGGTCGAAGACCTGGCCGTCTCCCGGGCTCGTGATCTGCACGACCGGGATCGCCGAGAGCGGGAAGTTGAGCGTGGCGACGGCGCTGTCGTTCGCGGCGACGGTGTCGAGCTGCGCGAGCGAGCGTAGCACGGCCACGTTCGTCGCCGCCGATCCCGCCGACCCCGCCGCGACGACGACGTCGGTCGTCCAGCGCGCCGTGTCGCCCGGTGCGAGCGAAGGGATCGTCCAGAGCGTGTCGCCGTCGAGCGCCCCGTCCGTGACCGCATGCGCGGCGCCGGTGAAGGCGGCGGGGATCGTATCGAAGACGACCACGTCGGTGGCCTCGACCGGCCCGAGGTTGACCACGGAGACCGTGAACGTCACCGCCTCGCCTTCGAGCGGCTGGGCGACGTCGGCCGTCTTGGCCACGGAGAGGTCGAGGCGGTCCGGGGCCCCGACCGGGGGCCGCACGACCACGACCGCCGTGTCCGCGTAGCGACCGGCGGAGGCCACGATCCGCCCGACCCCGGCCGCCACGCCGGTGAGCGTCGAGTCCGCCACCGAGAGCACGGCGGAGTCGAGCACCGTCCAGAAGACCCTCGGCGGTGTCTGCGAGGAGCTCGACACGGCGGCGCGCAGTGAGCCGGTCGCGGCCTCGGCGAGGGTGTCGGGCGCGAGCGAGACCTGGACGCCGGTCACGTAGTGATTCGCGATCGGCCCGCGGAGGATCGGCACGTCCGCGGGCTCGGCGGTCTGACCCGCCCTCAGGGACACCGAGTCGGCGAGCCCGCTGAACTGCACGGTCTCGATGCTGCCCGTCACGTTGAGGAGCGTCACGAACACCCGGGCCAGGGCGGTGCCCGACGGTCCGACGTCCGCCGACAGCGCGATCTCCCAGCTGTCCGCGTTCGGGTCGACCTCCGTGACCGACTCGCCCAGCACCACGCCGTCGGGAATTCTGGCGACCCGCGCCCGGATCCTGTTCACCGGAGCGGCACCCGCGTCGGCGGGCGAGGGGATGAGCGCCGGCCGGATGGGAACGTCGAACGGACCGCCCCGACCGACACCCGTGGGGGAGTCGTTCGAGACGCACGAGCCGACGAGCACGGCGACGCCGAGGAGGGCGAGGTAGATGCGTGGGGGGGCGCTCATTGCTACGTCAACGATGGGGCACGCCCGGGGGACGGTGCAACCGGCGCGTCGGTACCCGACTCGGTCGCCTTCATGTGGGCGGCCGCGGCGGCGTATCCGCCACCGGTGGCGTCCACGAAGTGGAAGTGCGCGCCCATCCGTCGCTCGACGAGGCACGTCACGAGGGCGGCGTCCGAGACGTGGATGCCGTACCGGATGATCCCCGACACGCGCAATCGCTCGAGGAATGTCCGCAACGTTTCGCGCTGGAGCGCGGTCCCGGACATCACGAAGCGGATCGTGCCGTCGAACTTCCGGAAGTCCGTGTTCGCCACGAGCTCCGATCGGTAGCGACCCCAGTCGGCGTCCCGGGTGCGGACGCCGAGCGCGAGGAGGACGGACCCGAGCGCCGTGACGACCCGGAGGCGGAGCTTCGCACGGAGCCGCCTTACCGCGGACGCCGGCCAGCTCCGCACGAGCGCCTCGTCGTCGAGCGCCCTGCCGCGGGCCACGCGAAGCCCGGCCTCCGCCACGGGCCGGCACCGCCCCGGGTCGCCGTAGATGGCCGCGACGCGCTCCATGATCCACTCGTACGCCAGGAGCGCCTGCCGCTCCGGCGTCGTCGCCGAGACGATGACGGCCACGGTCTCGGCCGCGGGGGAGGGGACCTTCTGCCATCGGCATTCGAGTCCCGAGAAATCGGCCCGGGCTACGGGGTCGGGTCGGGCGACCCACTCCGCCGGGGGGCGCCCGGCCTTGAGCTGGAGCTCCGCGTACTCCGCACCGCCGCCGTACAGCGCGCCCTGGACGTAGTGGGGGGAGACCCGGTGCCGCGCGACCATGACGTCGAGTCCCCGTTCGCGCAGCCAGGTGACCGGAACGGCGCATCCCCGCAGCTCGAGGCCGAAGCTGTCGCGTGCCATGGCGATCGTGGCGCCGAGGGCCTCCATCGCGGCCGCCGCGGCCGGCTCGGGCACGCACAGAACCGCGCCGTCTCCTCCGAAGATGTACGGGACCTCGTGCGGCCGCGCGGCGTTCCGGACCGCGGTGATCACCGAGACCCCCACGAGCTTCACCGCCTTGTAACGCCCTTCGGTGATGGCTCGGGTCGAGCGCGCCACGTCGGCGGCCACGACCCACCACCCGTCGGGGAGGGGACGGTACGAGTCCGGGGACGCGAGGGCCTCGAAGTCGGCGACCTCGGGGAGGGTCTCGTAGAACGTGTCGGGCATGGGTCGAAACGAAGAGCCCCCGCCGGCCCGGAGAGCCGGCGGGGGCGGGCAACGCGCCGCACGGCGCGTCCCTCTAGATCCAGCCCTTGGCGCGGAAGTCCTTGATGGTGGACGCCCAGCGGTCCATCTCCTCGGGCAGCCCGAAGGAGAGCCGGTTGTGGTCGAGCATCGGCGGGAAGTTGCGCCCCACCAGCAGACCGGCGTCGGCCATCCGGTTCCGGTACGTGGCCAGATCCCCGTTGATCCGGTGCATGATGAAGTTCGTGTTGGTCGGCAGGTAGTCGAGCCCGAGCTCGTCGAGCGTCTGGTGCACGATCGACTTCGCTTCGTCGTTCACCGCGATCGAGCGCGCCACGATCCCCTCGTCCTCGAGGGAGGCGATAGCCGCCGCGCCCGCCAGCACGTTCGGGCTGTTCTGCACCGCGTGCTCCTGGAGTCGGCGTGCCGTCGTCGGGTGCGTCACCGCGTAGCCCAGCCGCAGGCCGGCCATCCCGAAGATCTTCGAGAAGGTCCGGATGACCACGACGTTCGGCTTCTGCTCGATCCACTTGAGCGAGTCCCAGTAGCGGTCGTCGGTCACGTACTCGAGGTACGCCTCGTCCATGAGGAAGACCGTCGTCTCGGGCGCTTCGGAAATCCAAGCGTCGATGTCGGCGGAGGCCGTGATCGTGCCGGTCGGGTTGTTCGGGTTGCAGAAGTAGACGACCGACGGGCGCCGCATCGAGAGCTCACGCATCTGCTGCACGTCGTGCTGCAGATCCGCCATGAGCGGCACCGTGTGGACCTCGAACGGCATGGTGTCCTGATAGTCCATGACGTCCTCGAAGGTCGGCTCGGCCGCGATCAGGGGCGTGTTGGGCCCCTGGAAGGCCTGGGTGCAGATCTGCAGGATCTCGGTCGAGCCGAAGCCGAGCGTGATGTTGTCCGTGCTCACGCCGAGATACTCGGCCAGGGCGGTCATGACCTCCTGACGGCGCCCGCCGTAGCGGTTCGACTCCACGATCGCCTCGATGATCGCTTCCCGCGCGGCGGGAGACACGCCCAGGGGGTTCTCGTTCGAGCTCAGGCGGATGTCCCCGTTGGCGAGGGTCTTGCCCGGTCGGAAGCCCGGCGCGCGGTCGAGCAGCGTGCCCAGCGCGCCCCCGGCGCCGGTGAAGCCGGCGATTCCGGCGGCCATCCCAGAGGTCACGAAACCTCGGCGATCCATATCTCCTCCTGCGTGGCTGTGCGGGTGGATCGCAACGTGGGGCTGCCTCTCCGACGCGGAAAGGGAGTCGGGTCGGCCCGACGGTCCACGGCCGGAGGGATCAGCTCACCAGCGCCAGCTCCTCGCCCTCCGAGCGGGCGATCACCGCCGAGCAGGTCAGGTCGCCCGTCACGTTCACCGACGTGCGAATCATGTCGAGGATGCGATCGACGCCGAGGATCAGCGCGATCCCCGCCTGGACGTGCTGCCCCATCCCGACCGAGTTGAGCACGATGATCAGCGTGATGATACCGGCCGAGGGAACGCCGGCGGCGCCGACCGACGCGAGCGTGGCCGTGAGGACGATCACGAGCTGATCGGCGATGGCGAGGTCGACGCCGTAGATCTGCGCGATGAACATGACCGCCACGGCCTGATAGAGCGCGGTGCCGTCCATGTTGATCGTCGCGCCGAGCGGGAGCACGAAGGAGGCGACCTCGTTGGAGACGCCCACCTTCTCCTCGGCCGTCTCGATCGTCAGCGGCAGCGTCGCGTTGGACGACGACGTCGAGAAGGCGAGCAGCGGCGCCGCCGCGACGGTCGGATAGAAGCGGGCCGGGTTGAGGCGGGCCAGGAAACGCAGGATGAGCCCGTACGTCACGAAGCCGTGCAGGAGCAGGCCGCCCACCACCACCAGCGTGTACTTGAGCAGGCTCTGCAGCAGGTCGAATCCGAAGTTGGCGACGACCGAGCCGATCAGCACGAAGACGGCGTACGGCGCCAGCTCCATGATCCAGTTGATCAGGGTCATGGAGGCGTCGTTGATGCCGTGGAAGAACGTCAGGACGCTCTCCCTTCGTTCGGTCTGGATGACGGTGAGCGCGGCGCCGAAGCAGATCGTGAAGAAGATGAGCGGCAGCAGGTCCATGTCCGCCGCGGCCTGCACGGGGTTCCGGGGGATGACACGGAGCAGCGTCTCCTCCCAGCTCGGCGCGTTCTCGGCGATGTCCATCCGGCTCTGCGCGTCTCCGCCGTACCGCTCGGTGAGCTCGATGCTGGTCTCCTCCGAGACCCCGGAGCCCGGGGTGAAGACGTTGGCCAGCACCAGGCCGAGCGTGACCGCGATGGCCGTGGTCGCCATGTAGTAGCCGAGCGTCTTCCCCCCGATGCGGCCGAGCTTCCGCAGATCGCCCAGGGAAGCCGTGCCCACCAGCAGGCTGGCTACCACCAGCGGAATCACGATCATCGTGATGAGGTTGATGAACGCGGTCCCGAGGATCTCCACACGGCCCAGGATGTTCTGGAGCACCGTGATGCCCGCGAGGTTGGCCACCGCGCCGACCACGGCGCCGGCCACCAGGCCGATGAGGATCTTGGTGTACAGCTGCATGCGATTCCCTGGATGAGGTTGCCCCCGCGGACGGCGGCCAGAATGGCCGCTCGGCACCGTCACGGCAACCGGACGGGTCAGTCGCCGGCGACGACCTCGGCGCGCTCGATGACGGCTCCTTCCAGGAGCTGATCGACCAGCTCCATCCCCGAGACGACGGTGCCCACGATCGTATACGCGTGATCGAGGCGGACGTTGTCCATGAGGTTGATGAAGATCTGCCCGTCGCCGGTGTCGTGGCCGCGCGTCGAGATCCCGACGGTGCCACGCCAGTGGGGAAGACGACCGACTTCGTCGCGTGTGTACGGCCCGTCGCCCGCGTACTCGTTCGCCCCCGGGCTCCCGCCCTGGAGCACGAAGTTCGGCGCCCACCGGTGGAGCGTCAGGCCGTCGAAGTACCCCTCGCGGGCAAGGCTCCAGAAGCGGTGGACGTTCGTGGTGGCGAGCCAGGGATGAAGCTCGATCTCGATCGTTCCGCCGACGGCCATGTGCAGGAGGACGCTCGCGCCGTCCATCGCCTCGAGCTCGTCGGGGGTCGGGAGCGCACGACGCGGCAGTGGCGTGGGCGTGGCGGTGAAGGGGCGCCGGTTCCACTCCCGCAGGGCCGCGGCCACGGCCTCCGCCACCTGCGCGTCGTAGTCGGCCAGATACGGCGCGAGGCGCTCGGTCAACGACGCGTCACCCCACGCGCTGATCCGGGCCAGGAGCGCCACCCGCGGATCCCGCCACGTCTCCCGCTCCGCCGCCGAGATCCGCTCGAAGGCGTCGAGGGCGGCGCCGAGCGCCTCGTCGGCGCGGGGCGAGCCGTCGAGGAGGCGTGCCACGGTGAGCAGGAGCTGGGGATCGTCGCGCTCGAGCTGAGCCATGAGCACGTCGTCCACGAGGTGCCCGTCCAGCGCGAAGAGCGCGCTCACGGCGGCGGTCCGGACGTTGTCGTCGGGGTCCGAAGCGAGCGCCCGCAAGACGTCTCGATTGCCGAGCAGCTCGGCCGCGCGTGCAGCCCAGGCGCGCACGAACGGATTCTCGTGCCCGACGTGGCGGGACAGCCGGGCGGCGGCGTCGCCCGGGAAGACCCGAGCCATCGACACGAGGGCGTGCGAGGCGGGCTGCCAGAGGTGCGGATCCTCCCCCAGCGTCGCCTCGACCTCCCGGAGGACGGCGCGCTGCTGAACCTGGTCGGGACACGCGCGGCCGAGCCCGTCGATCGCGAGGACCCGGATCGGGTGAGGTACCGGTCGGGGGGAGTCCTCCGGCGGCACGCGCGCTCCGGCGAAGAGGTACCCGCAGTTGTTCGCGCTCCGCTCCGCCGCCAGGAGGATGCGAAACGACTCGATGACGGCGTACAGGGACGGGTTGGCGATCGAGCGCCGAAGCATCTCGGGTCGCGCCAGCACGGGAATCTGGTCCATGAACCGCAGCGCGACCCCCGGCGGAAGAGTCGCGTTGTCGCGCAGCGCTCGCTGGAAGATCTCCGTCTGCATCCGGCCCGCCTGGCCGAGAATCGACAGCGACAGCGAACGGATCCGCACGGTCTCGGGGGCCGCGAAGTGGCCCTCGATGTACGCCGTCAGCTCCTCCATGCGTGCCGCCAGCCCAGGTCCGAAATCGGTGCCCGCCGGCGCCCGGCGCACGAGGGACTCGAGACCGAGCATGGCGCCGGTGAGCGTCTCGATCGGGGCGTCGCCGTCCCCGTCCCGGGTGGCGTCGAGAAGGAGGCGGAGCGCGGTGGCCCGATCCCCGGGCCCCAGACGAATCCGCCCGAGCGAGTGCGCCAACTCGCCCCGGATCGCGGGGTCCCGCTCGTCCGCCAGCCGGGCTACGAGCGGCGAAAAGGCCGCCGAGCCGTCGCTGCCGTGATGCGCCTGCGCCAGCGCGAACGCGGCTTCGATCCGCACCGCCGGCGACGGGTCGTCGAGCGCCTCGACGATACGGGGGGCGAGGTCCGGGCGCTCGAGCCGTCCGAGGGCCCGGACGGCCGCGCTGCGCACGACGGTGTTCTCGTCGCTGGCGCCGTCGAGCAGCCGTGCGAGCAGCGGACCGTCCACGGGTCGTGCGTCCTCGGCGTCCACGATGCGGAGGTATTCGGCCGCGACCCGTTCGCGGGGGGCGGCGTCGGGCACGCACGCTCCCGGCAGACAGAGCAGGAGGATCGGCACGGTCCGGTGGAAGGGTCGGGGAAGTCGGCTCACGCGACCATCTCCGCGTCGGCGGCGAGCACGGCTTCGACGTGCGCGTCGGCCGGGCCCACCAGTCGGTCGTGAAGGGAGTGGAAGAGCTCGGCCGCCGCGTCTCCCGCCCACGGATCGGGGAGGAGCGGGCGGGGGAGGTACGGATCCTCGAGCGGGAAGCGCCGGAACTCGTGGATGAGCGAAAAGCGAAGCGTGAAGCTGCGCTCGGCGCCCGGCTCGACCTGGTCGATCTCGCGCAGGACGGGCGACCACCGCTCGGCGAAGTCGCGGTAGCGGACGGCGAGCGCGTCGAGGTCCCAGCACCGTCGGACGAGGGCCTCGTTGTCCTCCCCGGTCACCCGCCGCGCGGAGAACCCCACGAAGTGACCCTCCAGCCCCAGCGACCGCGCCAGATCGTCGACCTGAGAGGAGACGTCGTGCGGAGAGATCCACACGCCGTTGCCGATCGAGCCGAAGCCCAGCCACGCCAGCCGGTCCCTGAGCCGGTCGCGGATGCGCCGGCTGTCCTGGGGAATCGAATAGGCGAGCAGGAACCAGACGCCGTCCCACGACGAGCGTCGAGACGGCCGGAAGATCCGCTCGGTCCCCTCCTCGAGGAGCCGCCGACCCTTCCGGGTGAGGGCGTAGAAGGCGTGACGGCCTTCGCGCCGACCCTCGAGCCACCCCTTCTTGACCATCCGGGAGAGCGTCGTGCGCACCGTGCCTTCCGCGAGCCCGAAGGGAGAGAGAAGGGTGATCAGGCTTCCGACCCAGACCGAATCGGCCCGCTCCAGCAGGTACTCCCCGAAGAGCGTGAAGAGGAGGTCGCGCGGTGCGGCCGCCTCCGGCGCGGGGCTCGTCACCGCGCGAGCCAGCGGTACACCCCCCGGACGTTGAGCGGGAACCACGTCTCGTACTGGTCCCAGTCGGAGTACTGAGCAAGCCGGATCTCGCCGGCGGCCTGGTCCTCGGACCAGCCCCGGGCCAGCGCGTCACGGACGGCCGCCGTCAGGTCGTCGTAGTAGGCGATCTGCCGCTGGATCGAGGCGCGGTCGCCGTCGGGGCCGTGTCCGAAGACGATCGTGTCGAAGGGCAGGCGGAGCAGCCCCGAGACGGCGTCGAAGAAATCGGGGAAGTACCAGCCCGGCAGGTCCTGATAGCCCATGCGGTCGTTGGCCACGAAGTCGACGGCGAAGGCGACGCCCGCGTCGGCGAAGTACGGCACGATCATGTTGTCGGTGTGCCCGCGACCGAGGTAGTGGAGCTCGACCTCCCGGCCGCCGAGGCGGACCTCCATGCGCTCCGCGAAGGTCACCGTCGGGAGCGGCTGCGCCGGATCGGCGCGCTCGAGAATCGGCGCGACGGCCCGCTCGTGCGCGATGATCGGCACGTCGGCCTGGCCCATCTCGTCCATCAACGCCTGTGCGCCCGTGGCGTGGTCGGCGTCGGAGTGGCTGTAGACGATCGCCGCGAGCGCGGCACCCGGGGCGACGCGTCGGATCTCGCTCGCCATGCGGCGGGCCGCGTCCACGTTGATCGGGTCGACCGCCAGCACGCCGTCGTCGGTGACGAGGAAGATCCCGTTGTGGTTCTGCCAGCGGAACTTGTAGAGGTCGACGGCGATCTCGGTCGTCTCCCAGGCAGGCTGGGCCGCGGCGGCTGCGGGCAGCGCCATCGCCAGGCAACCGGCCAGCGCGATTGTCGTCGGGGCCGCACGGCAGAGGCGGGCGGCGCGGGTACGCGTCGAGGGCAGTCGAGTCATTTCCGAGCTCCGTTCCGGATGGGGCCCGCACATGATAGGACAAAGCTCCCCCGACCGCGCCGGGTGGGGGAGCTCGTGCGTCGTGCGTCCGACCGGAGGTCGGGACGCCGGAGGATCAGATCGTTTCGAGCTGGTGGAACGTCTCCGTGCCGTTCTTGAACCAGTGCTCCCGGAACGGATGCGGCGACACCTCGTGGCCGAGGAGCTCCGACGTGAGCGCGTGCGGGAAGAGCGTCATCCGACCGCCCTCGTTCTCGTGGACGGTGTAGTCGCCGCTGATCTGCAGCGTCGTCCGGAGCCGCTGCTCCCCGTTCATCATGAAGCCCTGGAGCAGGTGCGTCGCCGTCTCCCACGCGCCGGGCGTCACGCTCAGATCGAGGATCGGCGCGTCGCTTCCGAAGACCCGGATGCGCAGACGGTCGTCCGTCTCGATGAACTGGGCGTCGACCGACTGGTCGTGATAGGGGAAGTGGAAGCGCTCGCCCTTGATGCGGCGGGCCTCCTCCGAGCTGGTCGCCGCCAGGAAGGGGTAGAACCCCGCCTTCGCGTGCTGGCCCCACTGAGCCACCATCGGCGGGACCACCACCGAGAACATGATCTCGGTGTAGGGCCCGACCACGCTGTCGTCGAAGAGGAAGGCCGTGACCGAGAGGACGCTCCGCTGGTGCGTGACCTCGATCGGCTCGAGGTGCGCCGGGAGCACGCCCCGGGCGTCCGAGGTCGCCATGTCGAAGAAGGCGCTGACCCCGGTGTGGAAGCGGTACGAACCGATCACGGACATCTCTTCAGCACACTCCGTAGCGGCGGAGGACCTTCGCGATCTTCTCCGCCCCTTCCTCGAGATCCTCGCGCGTGTGCGCCGCCGAAATGGACATCCGGAAGCGCGACTTGTGCTTTCCGACCGCGGGGTACTTCACCGGGTTGATGAAGACGCCCTCCCGGAAGATCTCCTCGCCCATGGCGAAGACCCGGGCGTCGTCCCGCACCATGATCGGAATCACGTGCGAGGTCGACTCCCCCATCGGGACTTCGGCGTCGGTGAGGAGCTTCTGCATGTACGCGACGTTGTCCCAGAGCTTACGACGCAGCTCCGGCTCGTTCCGCGCCAGCTCGAGCGCCTTGCGCAGCCCGGCGACCACGACGGGCGACAGCGCGCAGGAGAAGAAGCGGGAGCGCGAGAAGCCACGCAGGTAGTTGATGAGCTGGTACGAGCCGGCGATGTAGCCGCCCTGGCCTCCGAGGCTCTTGGAGAACGTGCCCAGGTGGATGTCGATCTCGTCGTCGAAGCCCTGGTCCTCCGAGACGCCCTTGCCGGTCTCGCCGAAGACGAACGCCGAGTGCGCCTCGTCGATCATGAGCCGGGCGCCGTGCTTGCGGCAGACCTCGACGATCTCGGCCAGCGGAGGCACGTCGCCGTCCATCGAGTAGACGCCCTCGACGATGACGAGCTTCTTGCCCTCGAAGCCCGAGAGCTTGCGGTCCAGGTCGTCGGCACGGTTGTGACGGAAGAAGCGGGACTTCGCCTTCGACAGGATCATGCCGTCGACGATGCTCGCGTGCGCGTACTGATCCGCCACGATGAGGTCACCGGAGCGCATCAGACCCGCGATCGTCCCGACGTTGGCGCTGTAGCCCGTCGGGAAGATCATCGCCGATTCCTTGCCCTTGAACGCCGCGACCTCCTCGGCGAACTGCTTGTGCAGGGCCGTGGTGCCGCTCAGGATCGGCGACCCGGACGACCCGCCACCGTAGAGGTCGGCGGCTTCCTTGATCGCCTGCTTCACCTCGGGGCGGTAGGAGAGACCGAGGTAGTTGTACGAGGCGAAGTTGACGAGGCCGCGACGGATCTGGCCGGTCTTCGTGTCCTCCACGTCGACCCGCGTGCCGGGGGCGCTGTGCAGCGGGAGCTCGTAGAGGTAGTAGCCGGCCGGCTTGACCTCCTTCCACCAGTCGTCGAACGGCTCCAGCAGGGCGAAGGGATCCTCGCCGGCGCCGAAGTAGAAGTTGGTGTAGTCGTACTCCATCGCCCCCGGCGCCGCCGCGGGGGCGGTGTCGGCGGGCTCGACGTCGACGCGCGTCGCGGCCGTCGCACGGTCCTCGGCCACGGTGGTGTCGCTCTTCGTCTCGGACATGTTCGG
>CALJLC010000318.1 GCA_937982605.1 uncultured Gemmatimonadales bacterium
GGCGTCGGCGGGGTCCCGAGAGCGGCGTCCCGAGCCGGGCCTGCGCCGCGAGGCAACGTTTCGGCGGCCCGGCAGTATCACACTCCTGGATGGCCGAACGAGGGACACCGCCGGGTTCTCCGGAGCCGCTTGACCGGTCGCGGAAGGAACCTGTAGGTTGGAACCAGAGGGCCGTGCGCCCCCCTTGAATCACCCCTTGGAGCGCGATTGACGCTTAGCTACTGCACAGTTGTGCGGAGGCCCCGATGAGACGCTTGCTCGGCGTCTTGTCCGTCCTCCTTCTCCTCCTCTGCTCCGCCCCGTCCCTCTACGCCCAGGACGTGGGTGGTGCCACGCAGGGTGGGCAGGGGAACGGATTAGAGCTCGGACCGAACTACCCGAACCCGTTCAATCCGGAGACGACGATCCCCTTCACGCTGGGGGAGGATCTGTTCGTCGACGGGCGTCCTGTCGTCGTCACGATCCGCATCTTCAACATCCTGACGCAGCTCGTGGCCCATCCCGTCGCGCTCCGGCATCCCTCGGGTGAGGGTGTGCCCGTGGACCGGCTCGAGTACACGCAGCCCGGGCGCCACGAGGCGTTCTGGGACGGGGTGGACCAGATGGGACGCCAGGTGGCGTCCGGCATCTACCTCATGCAGCTCGCGGTCAACGGACACCGACCGCTGACGCGCAAGATCATCGTCCTGAAGTAGCTCCGAGCGCGGTCGCGCCGGAGCGAACGCCGCGATGGCCCCCGCGGCGGCGACCCTCCGTCAGGGCGCCTTCTCGTGGAGGAGCTTCAGGAACTGCTCGACCGTCTCCAGCTCCAGCAGTCGCCTCGGCACGTCGGGGTCCTTGGCGAACTGCGCGATCTTGCCGAGCACCGGGAGGTACTGGTTCGAGACCTCGAGCGGGGGCGCGATGATGAGGAAGAGGTTGTGGACCGGGGCGCCGTCGATGGCGTTGAAGTCGAGGCCTCCAGGCTTCCGGCCGTAAGCCAGGCGGAGCCTCGTCCCCAGTAGGGAGCGGCAGGGCGGTATGGCGATGCCCTTGCCGATCCCCGTCGAGCCGAGGTTCTCCCGACGCTTCAGCGTCTTGAAGAGGGTGGTCTCGGACTTCGGGTCGAGTCCTAGGAGCCCCACGAGCTCCTGCAGGGCGTCTTCCTTCGTATCGGACTCCAGATCGAGCTTCACGACCTCGTCGGTGAACAGCTCCCTGAGTCTCATCGTGGATCTCCCGCGACGGTTCGCGTCCTACGGTCGGAGGGGCCGCCGATGATACGAAGCTTCCGCGGTCCGGTCACCCCCTCCGTACCCCTCGAGCGCCCGTCGGGTCGGAGCGGGGCGCGCGGTGTGCTTCCCTTCATCCCCGCAGGGCTCCCGCCTAGCTTTCCCGCATGTCGAACGACGTCCTCTCGCTGCTGCGCGGCGACACCGTCCCGCTCTACCTCGCGCCCCAGGCGGGCGTGAGCGAGTCGCCGTTCCGGCGGCTCTGTCGACGCTTCGGCGCGGACGTGCTGGTGAGCGAGTTCGTGAGCGCGGCCGGCATCGTGATGAACAGCAAGCGCTCGCGAGACTACCTGCGCTTCGACGAGGCCGAGCGGCCGATCGGGATCCAGATCTTCGGCGCCGACCCGGCGATGATGGCCGATGCCGCGGCCTTCGTGGCGGAGGTGTACGGGCCCGACTTCATCGACATCAACTTCGGCTGTCCGGTGAAGAAGGTCGTGAAGCGCAACGGTGGCTCGGGCTGCCTGCGGGACCTCGATCTGGTCGACGCGATCATCCGGGCGGTCGACGACGCCACGACCCTCCCGACGACCGTGAAGGTGCGCTCCGGTTTCGACCAGAAGACGCGCGACCCGGTCGCGATCGGCCTTCGCTGCGAGCAGGCGGGCGCCCGGGCGATCTGCCTCCACCCGCGTACCCGGTCCGACATGTATTCCGGGGAGGCGCAGTGGTCGGAGATCGCCGCGATGGTCGAGGCGCTCGAGATCCCGGTCATCGGCAACGGAGACGTCCGCAGCGGCGAGGACGCCCGCCGCATGCGCGACGAGACGGGATGCGCGGCGATCATGATCGCGCGCGGCTCGCACGGAGATCCGTGGACCTTCCGCCAGGCCCGCGCCGCGCTCGACGGCCTTCCGATCCCGCCCGATCCGGACGTCGACGAGCGCTTCGCGATCTGTCTCGAGCACGCGCGGAACGCCATCGCCTTCGAGCACAACCCGGAGCGGGCGATCATCGACTTCCGCAAGCACCTCGGCTGGTACACGAAGGGGCTGCCCGACGGCCGCCGCCTGCGCACGGAGCTCTTCCAGTCCGAGACGCTCGAGGACGTCGAGCGCCTCCTCGAGACGTACCGGGAGCAGCAGCTGGCCGTCGCTCCGGCGTGACGTCGCGCCGACCGTGACGCTCCCCGTCGTGCGGCTCGCCCCGCAGGGCGACGGTCCGGCCCGCGGCCGCCATCCGTGGGTCTTCTCCGGGGCGATCGCGCGCGCGGACGACTGCGAGCCGGGCGCCGAGGTCCGTGTGCTCGACTCCGGGGGCGCCTTCGTGGCGCGCGGCCTCTTCAACCCGCACAGCCAGATCCGGGTGCGCCTCTACCGCTGGCACGACGAGCCGCTGGACGACGCCTTCTTCGCCGAGCGCGTGCGGAAGGCCGTCGAGCTGCGCTCGGGGACCCTGGGACTGGGCGATCCGAGGGGCGCGTGCCGCCTGATCTTCTCCGAAGGCGACGGGCTCTCGGGACTCACCGTCGATCGCTACGGCCCGCATCTGGCGGTTCAGCTCACGAGCCTCGCGCTGCACCGGCGGCTCGACGCGCTGCTCGACGCCCTGCACGAGACGGTCGAACCGGACTCCATCCTGCTCCGGACGGAGAAGGGGATGGCCGAGGAGGAGGGACTCCTGGTGCGTGACGGCCCTCTCCGCGGGGATCCGCCCGAGGCCCCGATCGAGGTCGTCGACGGGGGGCTGCGCTTCTCGGTCGATCTGCGCACCGGACACAAGACGGGGTTCTACCTGGACCAGCGCACCAATCGCGCGCGGGTCGCGGCGTACGCGGAGGGGCGCGAGGTCGCCGACGTGTGCGCGTACACCGGAGGCTTCTCCGTGGCGACGCTTCGCGCCGGGGCCGCGCACGCCGTCGCCGTCGACTCGTCCGCCTCCGCCCTGGAGCTCGCCGCCGCCAACGCCGTGCTCAACGGCGTCGACGAGCGTTTCGACCGTGCGCGCGCGAATGCGTTCGAATGGCTGGCGGAGCGAGGGGCCGCGGGCCGACGCTACGGGCTCGTCGTGCTCGATCCGCCCCGCTTCGCACGCTCACGACGAGGCGTCCGTTCCGCACTGCAGGCGTACCACCGCCTCAACGCGCTCGCGCTCGCGTGCCTCGAGCCCGGTGGCGTGCTCGCCACCTTCTCCTGCTCCGGTCGAGTCAGCGAGGAGGACTTCCGGGGCGCCCTCGGCCGGGCGGCCGCCGACTCCGGCCGGCCGGTCCGGATCGTGGAGCGGCTCGGGCAGGCTCCGGACCACCCCGTGGCCGCGACCTGCCCGCAGAGTACGTATCTGAAGGGCTTTCTCTGCCTGGTGGGGTGAGGGGCCGCCGCCGCGCAGCGGGGGTCGGGACGGCGCGGGGGTGTGCAACTCACCCGTGCCCCGTCGTCCCATGGACAGGACGACCCCACCCGGTGCGAGCCCTATGAGACCTGCATCCTCCGTCGCCTTGCTTCGGATCCTCACCCTGCTCGTCGCGGTGTGTCCGCCCGGGGCGGAGGCGCAGCAGGAGGGGACGGCCGAACCGGACCTGTCCGAGCTCCACGAGCTGCAGGCCGACTTCGAGCGGTTTCGGGAGCGCAATACGCCGGTTCAGCGCGAGACGGTGCACGGGTGCGACGAGCGGATCGGGCGCATCTGCATCTGGTTCGGCGAGGAGGCCGAGCAGGAGTTTCCCGGCGAGCTCAGGCAGGTCCAGCAGGCGCGGGTCGACCTCATCCGGGCCCTGTCCGGCGCGTTCGACGACACGCCGCACCGGTGGATCCTCGGCCAGTGGGTGCACTACCTCGTGGAGAACGGGAGCATCCGCGAGGCGGAGCGGGTCGCGCAGGCGTGCGGGATCGACGAGCGGTGGTGGTGCGCGGCTCTGCACGGCTACGTGCTCCACGAGCGTGCCGCGTACGTCGAGGCCGAGCGGGCCTTCCGGGGGTCGACCGCCTCGATGCCGGACGAGCTCCGTGAGGAGTGGACCGCCCTGTCGTACATCGTGCCGGGCGATCTGAGGGAGCAGTTGGAGGACGCCTCGCCCGAGGAGCGGGAGGCTCTCGTCGAGCGCTTCTGGAGGCTCTCGGATCCGCTCTTCGTCTTCCAGGGCAACGACCGGCTCACCGACCACTACGCGCGGCGCGTCGAGGCGACCAACCGGCGGGACGCGATCGATCCGCTCGGGATGGAATGGGGCGAGGACCTCGAGGAGACGCTCATCCGGTATGGGATGAACACCGGCTACGGGCGGACGCACGATCCGTCGCGGATGATGCGCAACGGCTTCAACGACACCCGGCGCATGGTCGGCTTCCATCACCCCCAGAGCCGTGGATACCTCTTTCCGGAGGAGTTCCTGGCCTCCCCGTCCGACATTCCGGCGGAGAGCTGGATCACGGCTCCACGCGAGGCGCGCACGTGGTACGCGCCGAGGTACGCGCCCGAGATGCGGGGGCTGGAGACCCAGGTGGGTCGCTTCCGGCGAGGGAGTCGCATGCTCGTCGTCGGCGCCTATCGTCCGACCGTTCCTTCCGAGGAGTCTCGAGCCGGCTTCGAGCCGGCCTTCGGGCCGGCCGGGGCCTCGGACCCCATCTCGGCCGCGCTCTTCCTGGTGGACGAGGGCGGGTCGCGCGAGCCGGAGATGGTACGCGGGCGCGACACCGAGGGCGTGCTGACGATCGAGACCCGACCCGGACGGTACGTGAGCAGCCTCGAGGTCCTCGACCTCGCGAACCGGCGCGCGTGGCGGGCCCGACAGGGTGTGGTTCAGGAGCCGCTCATCCGTGGCATGGTCGACGTTTCCGACCTCATGATCCTGAAGGAGGACGCGCCACTGCCGGACTCGCTCCCGGACGCGCTACCCCATCTGCGACCCGGGATCCGGATCCACCCCGGGGAGCGCTTCCCGGTCTTCTGGGAGGTGTACGGCCTGGGCGTGCAGGAGCCCGTCCGCGTGACCATCGGGTTCAGCGAGGGTCGGCCCGGGTTCCTCACGCGCGTCGGCGACTTCCTCGGCGTGATCGAGCCCGAGGGCGACGTCGACATCACCTTCGACGACATGGGGCCCGACCGGGAGCAGACGGTGTCCCGCTCGCTCGAGATCGAGCTGCCCGACCTCGATCCGGGGCCGTACACGCTGCATCTGCGGCTGGAGCTCGCCGGTCGGGAGCCGCTGACGATCAGCCGGCCGGTGATCGTCGATCGACGCTGAGGAGTCCGGCCGAGGCCGCCCGGGCGCGACCCGACGTCAGAACCTCCAGCGGATCCCGACGCGCAGGTCGATCAGGTACTGCCTCGAATCGTACCGGGTGTTGCGACCGATGACGGTGGTGTGGAGGCTCGGCACGATCGCGAAGTGACGAGCGATGCCTTCGACCCAGCCGGCCTCCAGGAAGAACCCGACGGACGTCGAGTCGCTCGCGGGGTCGGCCGCGCGTGACGCGGTTCGCTCGAAGGAGTAGATGAGCACCCCCCACCCGGCGTAGAGCCCCCCGTCCGCGTCCGCGATGATGTCGACGTACGACCCGCCGCCGGCGAAGCCCAGGAACATATCGTACGCGGGGTCGCTCCCGTCGGTCGGAGCGGCCCGGATCCGGCCCAGCCCCACCTCGAAGTCGAACCAGATCCGCTGGGCCACGTAGAAGCCCGCGCGAAGGCTGCTTACGGGGCCCGTGGCCAGCCCGGCGCCCGACACGTCGCGCGGAACGGCCGCTCCCGCGTCGACCTGGAGGAGAAACAGGGGTTGGAGGTAGGGGTTCGGGTCCGGCGCGGAAGTCTCGTCGCCGGGAAGAAACGGTGCGTTCTGGCCGTCCAGCTCCGCAGCGGCGGCGACCGCGAGGAAGAGGCCCAGGGAGTGGAGTCGCCCGCTTCTCGGCTCGGGGAAGAGTCCCCGGAGCGCGCGCGATGTGCCGAACATGACCGTAGAGAGGGACAGGTGAGCCGAGCGCCTTGCGGCACTCGGTCCCGCTGATACACTGCGGCGTCCCGCCCGGTCCCGGGTCCGACGGCGCGACCTCGACTCCTCCCGCGCCCGCCGGCCGCCGGGTCGGCGGAAGCGGTGCGGGGGGCGCCGCGCGAGCGCCTCGGGAAACGGAACGGCCCGAGAGCCGGAGGTGTTATCTTTCGAGCACGGATGTTTGAAAGACCCCGCGCGCCCAGGCCCTGGCCGAATCGCGCAAGCTACGGGGGCGTCACGGTTTCGACGTGTTCGGTGAAGGTGGAGCAGCGTGTCGAGGTTCTCGATCCTCGTAAAACCTCGGGAAAAACTTCAATTGCCAACGACAACCTGGCTCTGGCTGCCTAAGGTTCTTCCTTAGCTGCAGTCCGTCTCTTGGAGGGCCCGCCCGAGGCACTCCTCGAGACGTCGACGATTCGGGCTGGTCCCCCGGTCATGTCGCCGGATCGGGGGGCGAGACACTCGGCGGCTGGCCGCGGACCCGGTTGATCGCTGACCGACCGCGGTGAGATCTCCAGCGATCTACGCACGTAGCGGCTCTACTGAATCCAAATGCGGACGGGGGTTCGACTCCCCCCGCCTCCACTGATCGGCCCGGCGCATTGCGCCGGGCCTTTCGCGTTGTACGGGGGATCGAACCCCCGCGGACCCGCCGGAGGCGGGGACGCAGACGGCGGGTTCGAGCCGAGGAGCAGAAGCGCTCTTCGAAGGGCTGCCCGCAGGACCGACGAGACGAGCGAGGATCGGCGCGCAGCGCCGACCGCAGCTCACTCCCCCCGCCTCCACTGATCGGCCCGGCGCGAATGCGCCGGGCCTTTCGCGTTTAGGGGGATCGAACCCCCGCGGACCCGCCGGAGGCGGGGACGCAGACGGCGGGTTCG
>CALJLC010000319.1 GCA_937982605.1 uncultured Gemmatimonadales bacterium
CTTTCCGCCTGAGGTGAGCGAGCAGGTCCGCGCCGTCGCCGGGGGGATCGCGGGGACGAAGACATTCGAGTACGTCCTCCTTCCGCGCGCCCCGGGGCGGCGGCAGATCCCTCCCCTGCAGGTCGCGTACTTCGACGCGGACGCGGGCGCGTACCGTATCGCGTCGAGCGACGCGCCGGGGCCGACCCTTTCGGGAAACGTCCCGGCGGGAGCCGCCGGGGGGCGCGGCGGCGGGGGGCCCCCACGCGCGGGGGACATCCCCGGCCCGCGGGCCGGTTCGGGAGACGTCCCGTCGTGACCCGCCGGGATCACGCGCGGCGGGGTCTCCCAGCTCCGGGAGGACATCCGCTTCATCCGGCTCGGCAACCTCGAGCTGCGCCGCGGCTCGGGCGGACCGATCTTCGGCACCGCGGGCTTCTGGCTCTTCCTCCTCCTGCCGATGGTCGCCGTGGCGGGGGCCGTGGCGCTGCGCCGGCACCAGGACCTTCTGGCCGGAGACGTGGCGTACGCCCGCGGGCGACAGGCCGGCCGGGTGGCCAGGCGGCGACTCGCCGAGGCCCGTCGACTGGCCGGAGAGGAAGACACGCGCGCCTTCTACGCCGAGGTGGCGAGGGCGCTGAGGGGCTTCGTGGCGGATCGGCTCAACCTGGCGGAGGCCGGGCTCCGGACGGAGCAGCTCGAGGAGGCCCTGGAGCGACGGGCCCTCGATCCGTCCGTCCGCGAGGAGCTGCGCGCCTGCCTCGAGCACTGCGACCGGCAGCGATTCGCGCCGCCGGTCTCCGATCCGGGCGAGCGATCCCGATTCCTGGAGCGCGCGTCGGCGCTGATGGGCGCGCTGGACCGGGGGCTCCGATGACGGGCGGGCGTCGCGGTGCGCGGCGGGGTCGGTCGCTCCTCCGAGGCGTGGCGGTGCTCGCGGTCGTGATGACGCCACCGTCGTGGGCCGCCGCGCAGGAGGAGATCGTCGCCCGGGGCAACCAGGCGTACCAGGCGGGGGAGTGGGCCGCGGCGATCGAGGCCTACGAGTCGGTGCGCGAGGCGGGCTTCGACGGCCCGGGTCTGCAGTACAACCTGGGCAACGCCTACTTCAAGGCGGGGGAGCTGGGGCGGGCGATCCTCCACTGGGAGCGGGCCGCGGCGCTCGCGCCCGGCGACCCCGACGTACGGGCCAACCTGGCGCTGGCCCGCTCGCTCACCGCCGACGCCATCGAGCCGCTTCCCGAGTTCTGGCTGATCTCGCTCGCGTCGTGGTGGGTCGACCTCCTCCCGCGGGGAGCCCTCGTCGGGGCGGTGGCCGCGGGGTGGCTGGCGCTCTGCGCCGGGCTGGTGGCGCTGGTCCTGCTGCGCGCCGAGAGAGGCCGACGCCCGGCGCGGTGGATGGCCGTCGGCGGTGCCCTGGTCGTGCTCGTGCTCGGCATCAATCTGGTCGTGAGAGAGCTCGGAGTCGGGCGAGCGGAGCGCGCGGTGATTCTGGCCGAAGCGGGGGAGGTCCGTTCGGCCCCGGCCCAAGATGACGATCTGACGCTCTTCGAGATCCACGAAGGCACGACCGTGAGGCTCGACCAGCGGGCCGGGGAGTGGGCCGAGGTCGTCCTGGACGACGGCAAGGTCGGCTGGGTCCCCGTGTCCGCTCTCGAGATCATCTGACCCGACGCCCCACAGGAGATCCGGCATGGCGCGCAGCTTCCCCCTGGTCGCGGCCCTCGGGCTCGCGCTCGCGGTCTCTCCGGCCCCTGCCGACGCGCAGACCCCGACGAGGGTGATGGTCCGCGTGACGCCGCACGACGCCAAGATCATCGGATCGGGCGTCGGCGGCGCCCGGGTGACGATCCGGGATGCCCGGACCGGCGAGGTTCTCGCCGAGGGCACGCAGGAGGGCGGCACCGGCGACACGTCGCTCATCATGGGCACCCGCGAGCGCGGCCGGAGCGTATACGACACGGACGGGGCCGCCGGCTTCCTCGCGGAGCTCGCGCTCAGCGAGCCGACCTGGGTCGAGATCGTCGGCGAAGGGCCTCTGGGCACGCCCGACGCCCTCCGGCGCGCGGTCAGCACGACTCTGCTCGTGCCCGGGCGCGACGTCCTCGGGGACGGGATCGTCCTCGAGCTGCTCGGCTTCACCGTGGAGCTGCGGGAGCCGGCCGAGGGGAGCCGTCTTCCGGCGGGCAGGCCCCTCGACGTGCTCGCGCGCGTCACGATGCTGTGCGGCTGTCCGACGTCGCCGGGTGGCACCTGGGACTCCGACGGCTACGAGATCGTCGCCCGGGTGCTGCGGAACGGGGTGGTCGTGTCCGAGACCTCGCTGTCGTACGCCGGCGAGACCAGCATGCACGGCGCCACGCTTCCCGCGATGGACGCGGGCGAGATCGTGCTCGAGGTCCTCGCCCTGGACGAGGCGCGCGGCAACTTCGGGCTCGCGCGGCGGAGCTACCGGGTCGGCGGCTGAGCCGAGGCCTCCGCGGCCTTCCGCTTCGCGATCTCCCGCCTCACCGCGGGGGCGATCTCCGTCCCGAGGATCTCGATCGCGCGGAGCACCTTCTCGTGGGGCATCGGCCCCACGGTGAGCTGGATCAGCGTCCGGTCGTGCCGGAAGATCTCCCACTGATGGAGGATCTTGTCGACGATGGCGCGCGCGTCTCCCAGGAAGAGCGCGCCCCGGAGCTTCGCTTCCGCGTCGAACTGCGCCCGTGTGGGCGGCGGCCAGCCCCGCTCCCGGCCGATGCGCCCCATCGTCTCGGCGAAGGGCGGAAAGGCGAGCTCCGCGGCCTCCTCGGGGTCGTCCGCGACGAAGCCGTGTGCGTTGATGCTGAGCGGCAGCGCGGCCGGATCGTGACCGGCCCGCTCGGCCGCTTCCCGGTAGAGCCGGGCGAACGGCGCGAAGCGCTCCGGCATGCCCCCGATGATGGCGAGCGCCATCGGGAGCCCGAGCGTCGCGGCCCGCACCACCGAGGGTGGGTTGCCGCCGACGGCGATCCAGACGGGGATCGGATCCTGCACCGGCCGGGGCCAGACCTCACGGCCTGCGATCGGCGGACGATGCCGCCCGCCCCACGTGACCTCGATGCCTTCTCGTAGCCTGAGCAGGAGGTCGAGCTTCTCGGCGAAGAGCTCGTCGTAGTCGGCGAGGTCCTGACCGAAGAGCGGGAACGACTCGGTGAACGATCCTCGACCGGCCATGATCTCGGCCCGGCCGTTCGAGATCAGGTCCACGGTGGCGAAGTCCTGGAAGACCCGGACGGGGTCGTCCGAGCTCAGCACCGTCACGGCGCTGGTGAGCCGGATGCGCTCGGTGCGTGCCGCCGCGGCGGCGAGGAGCGTGGCCGGAGAGGACGAGACGTAGTCGGGGCGGTGGTGCTCGCCGATCCCGAAGACGTCGAGGCCGACGCGGTCGGCGGTCTCGATCTCCTCGAGCAGGCGCGCCACGCGTTCGGTCGCGCCCGTCTGTGCTCCCGTGACGGGATCGAGGGTGGACTCGACGAACGAATAGATCCCGATCTCCATCTGCGCTCACGCTCCCCGGTCGCTGCTCCGACTCGGCGGGCCCTCGCGGCCCCGCTCGCGGCGTCAGGTACCGCGAAAGGCGCCCCGGGTTCGAGCGTAGGTTGCAGCGGCGAGCGGACAACGGAAGGCCACGAGGCCGGCAGGGAGGGGCGGCGTGAGGAACGGGGACGGGGGCGCACGGGAAGGCGCCCGAGGGGTGAGCTGGTCGCGTCGCGATTTCCTCGGAGGGTCCGCGGCGCTCGTGCCGGTGCTGCTGGGCTGCTCCGATACCGGAACCGGACCCGGGGACGACCCGGTCGACCCGCGGCTCACGGTCGTGCCGACCGCGCCCACGCGAAGCGCCGTGGTGGGGGAGTCCGCGCTCGGCCTCGGGGCGGCGCGTGACGGCCTCCTCTACGTCCCCGCGTCCTACGACCCGGGCACGCCGGCGCCCCTCTTCGTCGGGCTGCACGGCGCCGGCGGCGCCGCGGAGAACTGGCAGGGCTTCTACGACGCCTGCGAGGCGCGGGGCATGGTGCTCCTGGCCGTCGACTCGAGGCAGAGCACGTGGGACCGGATCCGCGGAACCTTCGCCGCGGACGTGACGTTCATCGACCGGGCGCTCGCCCACACCTTCGATCGCGTGGCCGTGGACCCCGACCGCATCGTGCTCGGCGGTTTCTCGGACGGGGCGTCCTACGCCCTCTCGCTGGGCCCTTCGAACGGGAACCTCTTCCTGCAGCTCATCGCGTTCTCGCCGGGCTTCGCCAACCCGACGCAAGGCCGGGTCGGCCGACCGAGGATCTTCGTCTCGCACGGCCGCAACGACGGCATCCTGCCGGTCACGGCCAGCCGGGACCGCATCGTGCCGTTCTTCGAGGAGGACGGATACGACGTGACGTACCTCGAGTTCGACGGAGCGCACGAGGTGCCCCGCGAGGTGGGCAGCGCGGCGCTGGACTGGTTCCTCGGTTGACCGCCGCAGGCGAGCCCGGCGTGTCGGTCTCTCGGCGTGCCTTCGTCCGGATGGCCGGAGGCGCCGCCCTCTCCGCGGCGCTCCCCGGCTGCGGTACCGATCTGGTCGGGAGCGGCGGGGCACCGCCGCGAGGGGCGCGTCTCACCGCCCGCCCCGGTGAGCCGACGACGGAGGCGCAGCCGGGCATCGGCTGGATCGATCTCAATCGCACGGGCCGGGACGCCCGGCTGTGCGTGCCGGTCGGGTACGACCCGGAGACCCCGGCGCCGCTCTTCGTGACGCTGCACGGTCGGGGTGGCGGGGCTGCCGACTGGGACGGCTTCCAGACGGCGTGTGATACCCGCGGCATGGTCATGCTGGCGGTCGAGTCGCGCGGGGTGACCTGGGACCGGATCGGGGCGGGCTTCTACGGTCCCGACGTGGCCTACATGGACGCCGCGCTCGCCCTCACCTTCGGGCGCTGTCGCATCGACCCGGCGCGCGTCGCGCTCGCCGGCTTCTCGGACGGCGCCTCCTACGCGCTGTCGCTCGGGCCGACGAACGGGGACCTGTTCACCCATCTCGTGGCGTACAGCCCCGGCCTCACCGCCCCGAACGAGCTCGTGGGGATGCCCAGGATCTGGGTCTCCCACGGGCGCCAGGACACCGTTCTGGACCCGGATCGCACGGAGCAGGTGGTCATCCGGTCGCTCGTGGACGCGGGTTATCTCGTCGAGTACGTTCCCTTCGACGGCGGACACGAGGTACCCGGCGAGATCGCCTCGCAGTCGCTCGACTGGTTCCTCGGGGTCTGACGCGTCGGGGTGGTCCCGGCGCCGCCGCCCGAGCCTCGCGCGCGTGCAGCTTCCGTCAACGAATCCGCCTTTTCGGGGGTCTCATGCTCGAACGACCGAGACCGGCTCGAGGCCTTCCGCCCCGCCTGCCCCGCCGACCCGCACGAACTTCGATGACGCAAGCCCGCATATTCCGCGCCCTCCCCGCGCTCGCCCTCCTCGTCGTCCACGGCTGTGCCTCCGGGGGCTCGCCCGCCGCCGAGTCGATGCCCGCTCCCTCGACCGGGGCCGCCATGGCCGCGGAGGAGGTGGAGCCCACGACCGCGGACGGGATCTACACCCTGGCCCAGGCGGAGCGCGGCCGCGCTCTCTTCCAGAGCACCTGCTCCGAGTGTCACGACGTCGAGGACTGGACCGACGCGTCCTTCCGCGGACGCTGGGAGGACGAGTCCGTCTTCCAGCTCTGGTACTACATCAACGACCGGATGCCGTACGACGATCCGTGGAGCCTGTCGCGCCAGCAGGTGACCGACGTGCTCACCTACATCCTGCAGCTCAACGAGCTGCCGGCCGGCGACGCCGAGCTGGCCACGGACGACGACTCGATCGACGACTACTGGATCGCGTGGAGCGCCGCTCGCTGACGACGCCCGGTCAGGCCTCGGACGTGATCGTGAGGTGAAAGCCGTCCGGGTCCACCACGGAGAAGGCGCGGCCGCCCCACGGGAGGTCCGCCGGCTCCGAATCGAAGGCCCCTCCACGCGCCCGCACGTCCGCGGCGAGCTCGTCGACGGGGCGTGAGGAGGTGAGCCAGAAGCGGATGGCGACGCCCTTCGGCCGGTCGCGGCCTTTCTCCCAGTCGTCCTGCTGGAGCATGAAGTGCGCGCTTCCCGCCACGAGCGCGGCGCCGGCCACCTTGCCGTCCCGCTCCCACTGCTCCCTCACGATGAAGACCAGCAGGTCACGGTAGAAGGCCAGGCTGGCGTCCAGGTCGTTCACGGTGATCGCCGGGGTCACCTCGCGCAGACGGAGCGACTCGGGCTGGCTGCGATCTCTGCGATCTTCCTGCTGCGGCATCACGACCTCCTCACGGCGCGGGGAACGGACCGGGAGGATAGCGCGCCGGGGGCGGGCCGGCACGCTCAGGGCGAGATCGGCCGTCCCCGGCGGACCGCCGCCGACGTCATGACGGCCTCCATCCGCTCGAAGTTGCCCGGCTCGTCGTGAGCCGCGCCGACGTGGGCGGCTCGATGCCCCATCGCCGCCCGCGCGGCCGGTTCGCGGAGGCGGTCGATGGCGCCGGCGATTGCGGGGCGGCTTCCCGGGTCGACGAGGAAGCCCGACACGCCGTCCTCGACGAGCTCCGCGGCGCCGACGTGCGGCGTGGTCACCACCGGGAGTCCGCACGCCATCGCCTCCAGCACGACGAAGCCGAAGGAGTCGTGCCAGGAGAGGTGGAGGAGCGCGTCCGCGGCCGCGTGCGCGTGGAGTGAGGGCCGGACCGGACCGGCGAGCACGACCCGGTCTTCGAGGCCCAGGCGGTCGACGAGGCGGCGCGCGCGTGCGCGCTGAGCATCGCCGGTGCCCCGACCCGCCACGAGGAGGTGGACGTCCGGCTCCCCGGCGGCGAGCACCGGCAGGATGTCCCAGAGCCCCTTGAGCCGGAAGTTGTGGGCCAGGACCAGGAGGCAGAAGGCGTCCGGCGGAATCGACCAGCGAGCACGCATCTCCTCGCGGAGCGCGAGCCGGGCCGGGGGAGAGTATTCGCTCGCGTCCACGGGGTTGTGGATCACGTGGACGCGGGCCTCGTCGACGCGGTAGCTCCCGAGGATCTGGCGCTTCATGTAACCGGACTGCGCGACGATCTCGGGCGTGGGCTCGGTCGACTCGTAGAACGCGCGCTCCCACCGCCGCTCCGCCGTGTCCCACGGATTGGCGCGCAGCGCCGCCCGCAGCCCACGCTCCAGCGGATGGCGGAACGACCTGAGCTTCTGCACGTAGTGCTCCGTGCCGTAGCCCGAGCGCAGGACGTTGGCCGGGAGGCCCCGGTATCTCCGTGAACGCTCGGGATTGAGCAGGAGCGCGTCGAGCTCGAGCGCCGTGATCCGACGGCGGAGCTCTGAGCGCGACAGGCCGTGGAGCCGCTCCAGGACGACGCCGTTCGGGACGGCGACGTCCGGCCGCTGCTCCCGGACCGTGAGCACCCGCACGTCGTGGCCACGGCCCCCGAGCCAGGCCCCGAGCCGCCAGAGGTAGCGCTGCTGCCCGGGCTCGGCGGGATCGGCGACGCGCACGTCGATCCCGACACGAAGCGGCACCGCGCGGGGTTCCTCAGCCACGCAGGACGGTCAGGCGCGTCGGACCCGCGAAGTCGTACCGCTTGCCGCGTGCGCCGTCGGGGAGGGGGTGCGCCTTG